>NZ_JBFEGM010000005.1:0-241860 GCF_047228845.1 Sporosarcina pasadenensis | reverse complement strand
CAACTAATAGATGACTTGAAAGCAAAAGGTATGACTAATGAAGCTATAGTATTAGAAGGAACTACTTATACTACAGTTTTAACTACTGTAAATGAGATGATTGATGGTAAGAAATCTTTATCGGAATTAGCAGGACAACTGTTAGAAAAGAGAGAAGCAACTCCGGAAAAAGCATTCTTTGGAACGGAGAACATAGTAAATGCTATTCAAGGGATTTTTAATTCAAAGGGTGAAACTCTAGCCTTATCATCGCTAAGTAAGGGTGTTAACTTTACTATTAATAATGGTATCATGGAGTTAATCTAAAACTAAGATAGTTAATACATTGACGATAACTATCTATTCCATTCGTGAAATATCGATCATTTAACAATTCAACCATATATATTATAATCAAAGACTTACCCAGCTCTAATTCCTTTTGAGGGATTAGGGCTATTTTTATTTTAGGAATGAGAGAACAGTTTCGAATCGAAATGTTGCCTATTTCTTGGATGATTCACTGTATGGATGAATAAACTCAAGAAGAATATTACTTTCCTTGATAGCTTTTTCAGAGCGGACGACGAATGAAGCAATTTTGCTCGTGTGACGTTTGAATTCGGTTCGAAAGTAGTTGCCGTCTTGCCTTTCGTCAATTTATTTTCAACGAGTGTACGGATATGGTCGGCTTACCATGCAAAATTGTTGAAGTCTGTGAATGGGTTGTCCGTTGATGATTCCAATGGAAGTTTATAGCTCAAGTAGAGAATCTATGAAGTTTGTACGCGAGTCACACAAATTAATAACTTGGAATAGGAGCTCCGCTCCTTGCTTATGCAGCGGTACGTAACCGAGTTCATCCAAGATCAATAAATCCAAGCTTTCGATCTGCTTGTAAAGCTTACCGAGCGTCCCTTTCTCATTGGCCTCCAGTAGTTTATTCACAAGTTGGGCAACGGTATAGAAACGAACTTTTCTCCGCTCGCCTTGGATTGCGTTCCATCCCGTCAGGGAGGCCGAAAGTGTCTTTCCAACACCCACTCCACCATAAAGAATCAAATTCTCTTTCCTTCCTATAAAATGCCCCTTTATTATATCTTCCTTTGAGATATCACCGTTCATATGAATGCCATTCCAGTCAAACTGTCTGCCGGATATGTCTGGCAACGAAGATTGGGAGATCAACTGATTCAATTTCCGCTTTTCCCGTTGCTGAATTTCCATTTCAAATAGCTTCAATAAATATTCTTCGTTGGATGCTGCCTTCACTTCATGGTAATGCTCACGAATCCAGCTCAGTTTCAAGCGTTTTGCGTGTTCTTCAATAAGCCCTCTCACGCCTGTTCATCTCCTGGCAGCGTCATGAGCTTGTTATAATGTGATAAGCCACGGGCCATTCCCTGGGGGGTAACCGGAATCTTCTTCGCCAGCCCTGGCAAGGAAAGCGTATCCCGTATACCCCGTCCGTTCATTAACTGATAGTAGACATGCTTGATAGATTCGGCTGACGGATGACCGTGTTCAGAAGCAATTGCCAAAGCCTGAGTCGGCAGCGAGAAGTCCTGCCCTTTCAAAATAACGGATAATAATCCCAAGGCATTCCGCTTCTCCTCCAATGTACAAGCCTCAAAGTAGTCTTTCCACTCCTCGGGCAGCTGATCGTAGAACGAACTGTATTTCATTGCCGTTGGCCGTTTGGCCATCAATGTCAGATACGGTTGCCAATCCATCCATTTCTTTTCATCTCTGTATATCCTTGGATGCGTGACAAGGATTTCGTTATCTGTGTTTAGGATGGTCACTGTATCAAAAGCGATTTTGACTGTGACTGCTTGTCCCGCAAAACGCGGGGATGTGGAATACTGTTTTTGATCGACTCGGATAAAACCGTACTTGTCGGCCTTCGCGTACTCAAACCGGACACATTCATAGGCCTTGCCCGGCAGTTGAAGCAGACATGCCTTGTCTGCCAAATGAAGTTCGGCAATTGGCAACTCCCTCTCATAGTGAGGGCGATTTCTATTTTCCACACTCCAAGTCAGCGCCTGCTCGTTTAGGATTGCCAGGTCATCATATTGGATGGCAGGCAACAGGTAGTTGTTGCGTATGTATTTGACTATCGATTCGACATGTCCCTTTTCATTCCCACTGCCCGGATTACAGAATTCATAACGGAAACCATAATGAGCTACGAAACGCTCAAACTCACCCGTGGGCTCCCTTTCTCCATTCGGCAGAACCTTCTTCACTGCTGGTGCCAGATTATCGAAGCGGATGGTATGTGGAACACCCCCTAGGGAATTGAACATGTTCGCCAGCCCTTGCAGGAAGCACTCACGATTTTGGGACGGGAATACTTGGAATAGAAAAGCGTTGCTGTAGGGGAATGAAAGCACTAGATAATGCCGGATGACCTCTTTTCCTTTATATAGGAATGGTGCTTCGCCAAAATCCACTTGTGCCGTACCCGCTTTTGCCTCCAGTGGCAAGGCTGCATCCCCATTCTCCTCCATCAGCTCCTTTCTACGTTTCGCTACGTAATCACGGACCGATCGGTCCGAACCCTTAAACTCGTACTCTTCTTTCAACAGGTCATAGATACGTTGAGCAGTTCGTCGAAACTTCTTCTTCTTTTTCGCGTCTTCCATCAGCCATTGATCAATGATAGGTTTTAATGGATCCATGACGGGTGCTTTTCTAGTTTGTCTCACTCTTTGATCAGGGTTGAAATCCTCCATATCAGAGTATTTTTTACGGTTCTCCAGTCTCTTCCCATTTGTTTGGCTACTGAAGAATAAGTGCGTCCTTTTGTGTTGGTTTCATATCTGATATAATTAATTACAGCCATTGCTAACATCTCCTATATACCTCCCATGAACGTTATGCCCAACAGGAGTGTATGTATTTTATGAGATGTTGGCCAGTGGCTTTTTTATATACATAGATTAGCTGCCGTTTTCTACATTTCTATCGTGCCATAAACAGCCAGCATTCGCGAGTGCTGCGACATAGCCCAAGTACCATTGGTTTTCATTAATATCTTTGAAACCCGTCTGTTACATTTGTCGTATTTTTTCAAAGGGACATCGCAAGTATTTTAGAAGCGTGCGCGCGTCCATTTTTCGTCCGGGCGTAACGTTCCATCCTCAATTCTAGTGTAGGCACCTACACAATTATATTGAAACCATTGACACGATGATTTGGATATTCCTCCAATACAATATCATCAAGGTTCTTTGAATAACCAATGGAAAATGGAAGATTTTAATTACAACTTTGTTGATCCATATGGTTTCCAGTTTGATTTTATTTAATTGATGGTAATCTTGTTATCTACCATGGAGACAGATTTTCATACGATTATTTCAAAGCAAACGTCACATATTAACAATTGACCTCTGCAAAATAATTGCAGAGGTTTTTTTAATAGATTAATCGAACGGGAATAATGTCATGATAGTTTATAGTCTTTGGACATATGTTATTGACATAACTATATAACTTTCGTATTATTAAAATAGAATTTAATTTACATTGACACGAGGGAGAACCATGCGTGGATGCCCGTTTCGGGTGTTTATTGCGAGATTCTCTTTTTGTTGTAAAGGAGGAGTGCAGCGAGCCCTAATCGAAATACACATAGCCATTACGGTGAGTGTAGGAGTAGAGATCGGCAGTTCTAAAGACCTGACATTATTAAAGAAGCAGACATAGCGATGTATAGAGTCAAGGATAGATGAAAGAACCGAGTTGTATTTGCCGGAAAGGCACCGGATGTGTCGACAGACAAAGAAACTATAATTAGGAGAGAGAAAGATGATTAAAGCTAGGGGTATTTGGGTGATGTTGTTGACGGCATTGCTTGGAACTACAATAAGTACATCAGTTAGTGCAGATAGTAAGGGGTTCAAGGATGTTGGAGGGTTGACGGAAAAAGTGAGAGAGCAGATAAAGGTATTGGAGGATAAGGGGATTATTAAGGGTTATTCCGATGGGACATTCAGACCGTACGATAAAATCAACAGGGGTCAACTTGCTACATATTTGGCAAGGGCGTTAGATTTGCAAATGCCTAAAAAGCTGCCACGGTTCAAGGATGTCACAGTGAAAACAACGACGTACGATGGAGTGGTGAAAGCGTACGGGGCGGGGCTAATGGGAGAATATAAAGAAGGACAATTCTTGCCAGGGGGATCTGTATCAAGAAGGAATTTGGCGATGGCGTTGAATGATTCATTGCAGATGAAAGAAAGATATCCGCAAGGGGCTAACGTTACATACAAAGATATCGGGACGTTAAGTAAACAGGAGAAGGCGGCAGTACAAAGGTTGTCGCAGTACGAAATCATAAAACCTGCGGCGGGAGGTTTCTTTAAGCCGAATAATGATGTCGATAGGTTGACTGTGGCAGTTGCATTGTACGGATTAATGGAGACCCGTGGGATGCTAAAGGATTTCAACGATTATACTTTCGATGATTACTTTAGCAAGGTGGAATGGATAGATAGAAAAGGAATTAAGTCTGTTAGTATCTACCCGAAAGAAACCCTGACGGAATGGAGTAGTCAAGAAGTAAGGGATAAGCATTCGAAGAGGTCATTCGAGTTGTTGGCTGCGGAATTTGGAAAGGACACTAAGTGGAAGAATGCAGAGTCGCTGTACGTACAGTATAAATGTCATGAAGTGTTTGCTGGAAGCCGAAAGGTGCCGTGGAACATCGAGCCTCATCGTTCGGAAACGGACTATAAAGCCACAGTAAGAAAGTCATGTAACCCATGAATAGAGTGATACAAATTTTAAAGCAGAAGCGGGTACTCCGCCAAATCAAAAGGGAGATTCGTCAGGAGACGTTAGTGATTACACGTAAGGCAGGAATCAAGAAGAACAGCGATCAGTATTTCCTTGTCCAAAAGGACATAATTAACGGAAAGCCACATTTTATGGGAGATTCTTATAAGATTCCGGATATAGAGTAACGTTTGTTCAAAGATGAAATTGTGATAATCGAAGTATACAGCTATGGTAAAAGTAGGGGAGATTGACTACACATATTTTCACATCGCAAAGCATGCAATTGAAACGAGAGTGAGAAGAATAAGGTAATTAGTCATAATCAATTTTCCCAATAGAACATAATATGGTTACTTACGTTATTTCAATAAATGGAAATTTCCCTGCTGTTCCGAGCTTTTACTACCTACCTCTATCAATTAATGATAAACTGCTAGTATCATAAAAAGGGCAGGTGGTATGTATGAAGAAAAAGTGGAAAATTACGATAGCAATCGTATTGGCGCTCGTTTTGGGTGCGGGGGCTTATTTAGCGTACATATTCAAGTTCAAGGAATATGATGTGGCGGATGATGAGGTTGAGGGAATTATTGCGAATCCGTACGAGGTTGAGCTTCCGGATGGGTCGAAGCTGGTCATAGGTGAGGATGGCGATGACTCCGGTGTGGAGGAAGGCGTTGAACAAGATAAAGGCGACGCTAGTGAAGATGCTGTGGCGGAAGCAGAGGAATCGGATCAAACTTCTTCTACGGGCAATAAAACAGCGGGTGTGACACCACCAAAAACCGAATCGAAAGGAACGTCTGCGGTTCAAAATAAGCAGTCAGCGAGCACAACAAAAACGAAGAAAAAACTGACCGTTGCCGAGGTGAAAGGGAAGTATGAGCCCGTTTTCAGGCAGATTGAAGGACAAGCCGATGATAAGATCAATGCTTTGATCGGCCGTGCGAAAAAGGAGTACATCGACAAGAAGGCCGATGGCGAAAAAATCAGCTACGCTTATTTTTATAATAAGTATATGAATGCCGCGAACAGTTTGGAAGCAAAAACGGATGCTACATTTTACGGTGTCATCAAGGCGCTTGAATCCGAACTGACTGCAAACGGCTATAATAAATCGTACGCTAAAAGTTTTATCGATGAATATGAAACAATGAAAAAAACACGTCGCGATGGCATTATAAAGAAAGCCATGGGACGATGATAATACAATGAAAACCGCGTAAGTCCTTATCTGTGGACTTGTGCGGTTTTCATTTTCGCTTCCGTTTGGCAAGCCCAAGCTGAATCAGCCGAAGCGTTAGTAAAAAGGTGACAGCACCCGCCATGTCCAATAGTACATCATTCGAAGTAGCTGTCCGCCCACCTGTGAACGACTGATGATATTCATCACCGATTGCAAAAGCGAGCGTGATGAGAAGCGCGACAATTGTTCGATAGCGGATTTTCGGTAGAATGCTATAAACGACAATCGCCAGCAGCCCGAAAATGAAAACATGGGCTCCCTTTCGAATCAGGAACTCGACGAAAGCATAATATCCTCGCTCCTCAACTGATACGATATTCCCCCAATAAGGGATTTCCAGTTTTTCCAGCTGGCTCTCCAATGGCTTGCTTGGCAGCCGTTCCTCCAAAGTCGGAATGAGTGACTGCTGCTCATATGTCTGGCCAGATGAAAAAAACAATACACCGACAATGACGAGTAAAAATAGTAGTCTTCTCATGAAGTGACCGTATCATATTTGGGCAAACAATGTCCAGAATACCGTGACATTTCCCCTAGGTATATATACTACAATATACAACGCCTTTTACTCGCAACCTTCCACGTTCCTTCCAAAAAATAAAACCTCCTTGGCAGTACATATTGCCAAGGAGGTAAGTAACTCTTTATTATTCACCCATAAATACATGTAGATTCACATTGAAGTATTCCCAGAATTCGACGCCTTCACTGTGGCCGAATAGCGTGACTTTAATGTTATCCGCCACCAAGTCTCCGTTCGATGTATCGCTCGGTGCTTCAAGCATATCAACCATTGCATCTTGGAGTTGCTGTTTGGCGACTTCGCGGTTTTCGACGACATTGATAAGGTCACCGTCCCCGATACGGATATCAGAAACACCGAGGGCAGGGAGCTTGTCTGAGAAGAAGCCTAGTCCTTGGATTGCTTTAACTCCCTCTTCTAGACTGTATGCAGTCATTGTCAATGTATCGGTTGTCGGATCATAAGCGGCTTGTGCAACTTTTTCGCCGTCCGCATTTTCGATGACGTTGTTTTCATTGACGATGGCGCGGATTTGCGCTTTTGTTTCATTGACGATCTTCGCTACTTTCTCGAAGTTTTCAGATCGTACGACAAACGAAGCCATATGTGCACGTGTGACGTTTGCATTCGGTTCGAACGTTGTCGCTGTTTTGCCTTTTGTCACTTTGTTTTCAACGAGCGTGCGTACATGGTCGACGTACCAAGCGGAATTGCGGACGTCCGTGAACGGGTTATCCGCTTGCGCTTTTGGAAGTTTATAGCTCAAGTCGAGGATTTTTGCCGTTTGTGCTCGTGTCATCGGCGCGTTCGGTCGGAATGTACCGTCCTCGAACCCGGAGAGGTATCCTGCATTTGCGAGCGCTGCGACATAGCCGTAGTACCATTGGTTTTCATTAATATCTTTGAAGCCTGGATCTTTTACATTTGTCGTATCCAATCCAAGGGACATCGCGAGAATCTTTGAAGCATGAGCGCGAGTCAATTTTTCGTCAGGACGGAATGTGCCGTCTTCATAACCTTGAAGAATCCCTCTTTCTGCCAAGTCCATGATGGAGGCATGGTGATCCAAATCTGTCGGTACATCTTTGAAAGAAATGGTTGCCGCATCTGCTGAAGCAGGGGCTGCTACGACGACTGCACCAGCTGCGAGCGATAGGGATAATGCCGATAGGAAAGACTTTCTTGCTGAATTTTTCATTTGTTTCCCTCCAATTTTGTTGACGAAATTATTGGTAAAAATGAAATTCTCAATAACTATATCATAAAGGGTTGATAGATTGGTAACAAAAACTATTAATTTTTGTTTAATTTATTTATCGGTTTTATGACCTACTACTTTTCTCAGGCATTACAGTTTTAGTGTATGAGGCATAACTCCTCCATAATAAGTCTAACGATTCAAATATATCATTCTAGTGCCAAATCGTGAGAGTTCAATTTACACACTATGCTATAATGGGCTCGTTTAGAACAGATAGCGATAAAGGGGATACAGACCATATGGAAGAAACAATTAGTCTTCAGGATCTGTTCAAGACGCTGAAGAAGAGAGCTATCCTCATTTTGCTGACGATGTTGCTGGCAATCACGGTGGCGGGTGTCATCAGTTTCCTGCTAATGACGCCGATCTACCAGGCATCGACGCAAATCCTCGTCAATCAGCAGAAGGTGGAGCAAAACCAATTTAACGCACAGGATATTCAAGCGAATCTTCAGCTGATCAATACATATAACGTCATTATTAAAAGTCCGGCGATCTTGTCGAAAGTGATTGAGAACTTGGATATAAACACCACACCTGCTGCTTTGAATGGAAAAATTACGGTGAGTAGTGAACAAAATTCGCAAGTCGTCAATGTGAGCGTGCAGGATCCGGAACCGTATATGGCGGTCGACATCGCCAATACGACTGCTGAAGTGTTCCAAGAAGAAATCCAGAAGCTCATGAATGTTGATAATGTCAATATCCTATCGCCTGCGGTGCTATCGGAAAACCCAAGACCCATAAAGCCCGACCCATACCTTAATATGGCGATTGCGGCAGTCATCGGTCTCATGCTCGGTGTCGGAATCGCATTCCTACTCGAATATTTGGATACGACGGTGAAGACGGAGCAAGATATCGAGGAATTGTTGGAACTGCCAATTTTAGGCCTCGTCAGTCCAATTACAGATAATGACATGTCTAAAGCGAAGGAAGCATTTCAACGGAAAAGAAGGAAGAGGTGACAGTTATGTTCAAAACAAAACAGCGACCAATGCAAACCGTTGCAAGAAAGCTTGTGACGAACGATAGTCCGAAATCGATCGTTTCGGAGCAATTCCGCACGGTCCGAACGAACATCAACTTCTCGACGCCTGACAAGGAATTGAATACACTGCTGTTCACCTCTTCCTCTCCGGGAGAGGGCAAATCGACGAGCGCTGCGAACGTGGCGATCGTCTTTGCTCAAGAAGGGAAAAAAGTGCTATTGGTCGATGCCGACATGCGGAAACCGACGATGCATTACACATTTCATACGACGAACACGACGGGGCTGTCTAATTTGCTAACGAAGCAATGGTCGCTTCAAGAAGTTACGAAAGTCACAGATATCGAAGACCTACATTTGATCACTTGCGGTCCAATTCCGCCCAATCCTGCTGAGCTCATCGGCTCGAACTCGATGGATGCGCTCATTCGCGAGCTGACGTCACAATATGATCTTGTCATTTTTGATGCGCCGCCACTCCTATCAGTTGCTGACGCCCAAATCCTTTCGAATAAATGCGACGGGACTATCCTTGTCGTTAATTCTGGTGTGACGGAAAAGGAAAGCGCACGTAAGGCGAAAGAATTACTTGTGTCTGCAAAAGCGAATATATTAGGGACTCTCCTGAACAATTTCGTGCTTGAGAAGGACCATTATTACTATCAATATTATGGAACTGGAGAGTAAGAGGGCTCGTCTGCCCTTATACTCTCTTTTCTATTAAAGGAGCACGGAACGAATGATAGATATGCATACCCATCTCCTGTTCGGCGTTGACGACGGACCTGTAACAATCGAAGAAACACTTGCATTGGTCAAAAAGGCACAAGTTGAAGGGATCACCGATATGATTTGCACATCGCATACCTGCCATCCGCAATATGATGTACATCGCAGTGAAGTGCTGAGCCAGACAACACTGCTGAAAGACGTCATCAGGGAAGCAGGACTTGATGTGCAGCTCCACCCGGGCCAGGAGATCCGGCTGACGGAAAACATCATCGAAAGATTGGACAACAATGAGCTATTGACGCTCGCAAATTCCAGGTACCTTTTATTGGAACTGCCCTCACAGACGGTTCCCGCCTACACGGTGAACGTTATCCAAGCAATGCTCGAAAGGGAGGTCATCCCGATCATTGCACATCCCGAACGAAATCGTGCAATCGCTGAAAAGCCCGAGCGGCTCGAACGGCTCGTCCGGCACGGTGCTTTGGCTCAAATTACGTCAGGCAGCCTATCCGGCCATTTCGGAAAAAACATTCAAAGGCTGTCACTGCAGCTTGTCGAGGCAAATCTCGTCCACACATATGGCTCGGACGTCCATAACTTGAAAACGAGACCATTCCATTTCGGAAAAGGGCTTGACGTCCTAGATAGAAAAAAGCTGCATGCAAGCGCAGATCTATTGCTCATGAACAATGAACGTATCTTAAGGAATGAAACGTTATTCCTTTTGGAACCGGAACTGATGAAACCGAGGAAGCTGTTGGGCTTCATCGGTTAAATTAAAGTTTCAGTCTACTAATCTAATTACCTAGCATAAATAAATTGAATTTCAAAAATCCCGTATACAGATAAAGAGAACAGAAAGGGATATGAAGTTCCGCGTATAGACAAATTAGTATTTGAAAGGACAGAATTCAACAATTAGGCTAGAACACTTCGGGGGGAAGATTGGAACTACTAAACTATACATACTTTCCAATACATTTGGGGGTGATAGTTCTGTGTTACATCAATGAACGGAGGGATTCTTGCGTATGACAATGAAAAAGCGAATAACATTGCTTTTCCTGTTGGATTCACTAATCGTGCTGTTATCTATCTTTCTTGGATATTTTATATTGCAGCCTGATATCGTTATCTTTAAAAATGAAATTGTCCTGATGAGTGCCCTAACGATTCAAATTGCACATCACTTATTTGCCTGGCACTACGGCTTGTATCGGAAAGTGTGGTCGTATGCATCCATCGGCGAATTGAATGCAATATTCAAATCAGTCACTTTGACAATTGGTGTTGTCATGGCAGCCCAATTGTTATTTGCAAAAGACATCAATTTTCGAGCTCTATTCCTTACATGGATGCTCCACATTCTGTTTATTGGCGGGTCGCGGCTCAGCTGGCGCATCACACGCGATACTTTCCGGAAAACGAACGAACGAGGGATGAAGCGGGTTATGATTATCGGCGCAGGACAAGCCGGTACATTGGTTGCTCGGCAGTTGCTGAACAACCCCGATTCTGGCATGCAACCAATTCTCTTTCTTGACGATGACATGGCGAAAAAAGGCCTGGAGCTTTACGGCATCAAAATTCAAGGATGTACAAGCCATATAG
Organism: Sporosarcina pasadenensis; assembly: GCF_047228845.1. Classification (NCBI taxonomy): domain Bacteria; kingdom Bacillati; phylum Bacillota; class Bacilli; order Caryophanales; family Caryophanaceae; genus Sporosarcina; species Sporosarcina pasadenensis. The sequence goes on along the minus strand of NZ_JBFEGM010000005.1, from coordinate 230,723 downwards.
AAGAAAATGTCAAAGACAATAACATTGATGTTATCATCATCGCCATCCCATCAATGGCAAGGCAGGACATGACTGAGCTTATGAAGCGGTGCGTTGCAACAGGCGCACGCACACAAACGATTCCACGCATCGAGGACTTGATGACGGGAAAATTGTCGGTCAACGAACTGCGTGACGTCAAAATCGAAGACCTGCTGGGCCGCGACGAAGTGCGGCTCGATATGAAGGCGATTAAAAACAAGCTCACGAACAAAACAATCTTAGTCACCGGGGCGGGTGGCTCGATCGGTTCCGAAATCTGTCGGCAAGTGGCGGTATTTAAACCGAAAAGACTGATTCTGCTCGGCCATGGCGAAAGTTCCATCTACAATATCGACATGGAGCTGCGCCAAAAAGTGTCACCCGAAACCGAACTGCTTCCAATCATTGCCGATGTCCAAGACCGGGACCGCATTTTTGAAATCATAGCGGAATTTCAACCGGACGTCATCTACCATGCTGCGGCACATAAACATGTTCCGCTCATGGAAGCAAACCCGATGGAAGCCGTGAAAAATAACATATTCGGAACAAAAAACGTAGCAGAAGCTGCCGACACATTCGGCGTGCCGCACTTCGTCCTCATCTCGACAGATAAAGCCGTCAACCCACCCAACGTCATGGGTGCGACAAAGCGTTTTGCCGAAATGATCGTTCAAAATCTTGCGAGGAACAGTAGGACAAAATTTGCTGCCGTCCGGTTCGGCAATGTCCTCGGCTCGCGTGGCAGCGTCGTCCCACTCTTCAAAAAGCAAATCGCGGCAGGGGGACCGGTAACGGTGACTGACCCTAGAATGACCCGTTATTTTATGACGATTCCTGAAGCATCCAGACTTGTCATCCAAGCAGGGACACTTGCTAGGGGAGGCGAAGTGTTCGTCCTTGATATGGGCGAACCAGTAAAAATTGTGGATTTGGCGAAAAACTTAATTCGACTTTCAGGGTATGAGGAAGATGACATCGAAATAAAGTTTTCCGGCATCCGTCCGGGAGAGAAGTTGTATGAAGAGCTGCTGAATGAGAGCGAGCGTCAGAGTGAATATGTGTTCCCGAAGATATACATCGGGAAAGCAACTCCTATTTGTCAATTGGAGATGGAGAATGTGTTGAACAATTTGCTCGATATGGATGAGTGTAAGTTGAAGGAGACATTGATTGGTCTTGTGAACCGGAAGGTAGTTGAAAGCACTCCGGAAGAAGTTTCAGTAGGTTAAAAATATGTGAGAAGAAGGTTTGAAAAATGAACTTTGCAATAGTTGGTTGTGGCTTTATAGCAAAAAAACATGCGAACGCAATTCGAAATATAGAAGGCGCAAATCTGATTGCTGTATGTGATAGAGTGCCCGAGTTGATGGAACCATATGTTGATGAATATGGTGCAACTCCTTATACGGAACTCGAAGAAATGCTTATGAACCATAAAATTGAAGTGGTATGCATTTGCACACCAAGCGGAACTCATGCTGCAATTGCTGAATTAGCTGCACAGTATGGGAAGCATCTAATAGTAGAAAAACCCATCGCGATGACTTTAGAAGAAGCAGACAGAATCATTTCAGCCTCTGAAGACAATGATATTAAGTTGGCTGTCGTTCATCCAAACCGATTTCGTCCAGTTGTACTCAAGCTGAATGAAATAATGGAAAAAAAATTATTAGGTTCAATTAGTCATGCGCTTTGTCTCGTCAATTGGAACCGGGGTCAGGAATACTATGATCAGTCCCCTTGGCGAGGTACGAAGGAACATGACGGGGGAGTATTGATGAACCAGGCAATTCATAATCTGGATTTACTTTTATCATTCATGGGATCCCCTACCGAGGTGTTTAGTATGGAAGAAACTCGATTTCATGATATTGAGGCCGAAGATATTTCGACGGGAATTATACGGTTTGAATCGGGCGCTTTGGCAACAGTTCAAGCTTCGACAAATGTCTATCCGAAAAACTATGAGGAATCCATAACAATTTTCGGTGAAAAAGGCACTGTAAAGATTGGCGGTCCGAATGCTTTATATATGGAAACATTGGTTGTTGAAGGATTGGATGATACTGAAACTGAAAGTTATATCAATGAAGTGAAGGCCGATCCTTTGGGAATGCCAGGTCACGAACAAATCATCAGAGATATGATTGATGCAATAAAAGAAGATAGACAACCAGTGGTCTCAGGAAAAGAAGGTAAACAAGCTCTCGAACTAGTATTGGCCTTCTATGAATCAGCTGAAAAGAATAAACCGATTACTCTATGTAAGGGGGATACATTACATGACGACAACCCAAACAACATCACAAGAACTGATCGAAAAATTTACATCTAAAACAGCTACAATCGGTGTAGTTGGACTAGGCTATGTTGGACTTCCGCTAGCTGTTGAAAAAGCAAAAGCAGGCTTCACTGTTATTGGATTTGACATTCAAGAAGAAAAAGTGCGTATGGTCAATGATGGGGAAAACTATATAGGTGACGTTGTTCAAGAGGATCTGGAAGCGCTCGTTGCAACAGAAAAACTGACGGCGACAGCGGACTATGCCTTCATAAGAGATGTTGATGCGGTTGCTATCTGTGTCCCTACACCACTCGATATCTATAAACAGCCAAACATGCAATATGTAGAGAGCTCCGCCAAGGCAATTGCTTCGCATGTAACGCCAGGAACGCTAGTTGTTCTAGAAAGTACAACATATCCCGGCACGACGGAAGAACTCATCAAGCCGATTCTCGAAGAAGCGGGACTGATCATCGGGAAAGATGTATTCCTTGCCTACTCTCCCGAACGTGTAGATCCAGGCAACAAGCAATTCAATACGAAAAACACGCCGAAAGTAGTCGGAGGTGTGACGGAAGAATGCACAAAAGTGGCGGCTGCCATGTATCGTGCTGTTCTTGATGGTGACATACATGAGGTATCAAGTCCGTCGGTCGCTGAAATGGAGAAATTGTTGGAAAACACATTCAGGAATATCAATATCGCTCTTGCAAATGAAATGGCGATCCTATGTCACAAAATGGACATCGATGTTTGGGAAGTCATTGATGCCGCTGCAACAAAACCATACGGCTTCATGCCATTTTATCCGGGACCGGGTCTTGGCGGACACTGTATCCCAATAGACCCGTGGTATTTGACATGGAAAGCCCGCGAGTATAACTACCATACGAAATTGATTGAAACCGCTGGCGAGATAAATGACAGTATGCCAGATTTTGTTATTCAGCGTTGCTCAGAAATTTTAAATGAGCAAAAGAAACCATTAAGAGGATCGAGGATTATTGTGCTTGGAGTGGCGTACAAAAAGGATATAGATGATTACCGTGAATCTCCAGTATTGCCGATCTTGGAACGACTGACGAATGCCGGGGCTGATTGGAAAGTTGTTGATCCTCATATTCCAAACTTCAGATTTAATGGGGAATTGATTCAAACTGTTGAGCTAACGGAGAACAGGTTAAAAGAAGCGGACCTAGTTGTAATTGCTACGAATCATAGTGCGTTTGATTATGAGTTAATACAGGAAATAAGCGGAACTATATTGGATACAAGAAGTTCATTTCGACATAGTTCACATCTTTCCAATCGAAATATTATGAAACTGTAGGTCCGAATCATATGTTAAAAAGATTATTCCTCAAATTTAAGGGATTAATTAGTTTGATTACTGGAAACATTGGGGCTCAGTTAATCGGTATACTCATGATTCCAATCATCGCCCGTATTTTCTCGCCAGAAGATATTGGACAGTTATCTCTACTTATTTCAATATTGGCGATCATTAACGTGTTTTCTACTTTGAAACTAGAATTGGCCTTGCCTCTTGAAGCCGAAAACAAAAAATTGGTTAACCTAATTTCAGCAAGTTTTATCATCCTATTGTTTGTAGTGATAATTACTTTTATTGCAGTTCATGGTTTGTTAATCAATGATTTATTAAGCTATAACCTTGTTTTTTATCTTTTACCCCTCATGTTATTAGGGGATGGAATTTACAACCTTGTTGTATACTTTTCCATTCGATTTGAAAATTATAAAGGAATAGCGATAAGTAAAATCAGTAAAAGCTTAATTACTAGTGGATCGCAAATCTCTTTTGGTTTGGTGAAAAGTAATTCCCTATCTCTAATTTTAGGAGACATTTTGGGAAGGATTCTTGGTGCTAATAGATTATTGGTAAAAGTTGTTACGTTTATAAAAGAACATAAAAATGAAATTTCATTAAGAAATATCGCTAGTGCTATTAGAGAATATAAGAAATTTCCTTTACTCAGTGCACCATCGGCTTTTTTGAATAGCTCATCTCTCCAATTGTTTCCGATATTCATCGGACTGTTTTTCAACAATTATTATCTTGGTATTTATGCAATGGGGCAGCGGATATTAGTTGCGCCCCTTGGGTTCATATCACAAGCGATTGGACAGTTTTTTTTAGGCAATGCCACAAAATTGGTCAGGTCAAACAATATAAAGCAATTAAAAGCAATTTTTATGCGTTATTTGATTTTCTTGTTATTGTTTAGCGGGTCCATCGTATCAATCATTCTGATTTTCAGCGAAATTATCATTAATTTCTTTTTGGGTAATAATTGGATAGAAGTAAATGATGTAATAAAAGCAATATCGCTAATGGTGGTCATACAATTTGCTGTCAGCCCACTCTCACAAATATTGAATGTCCTTAAGAAGCAAGAAATCCAGCTATATTGGGATGCTTTTCGATTCACCTTAGTCATCGCAATGCTTTTTTGTAGCCAGTATTTTGAATTGACATTTATAAATTCAGTGGAGTTATACAGTTACATATTGATTTTCTCTTATTTGTGTCTATTAATTATCATCTTTTCGCTATTTTTTAAGATGAATAAAACCTCTCTTGACGTAAGGGGGGCCAAATAGTTGAAAAGAATATTCTCTTTCGAATTATTTTTTGTGCTATTCCTCTTTGCGGGCAGGTTTAAGTCAGACGAGAGGTTTTCATGGGTTCCGATAGATATTACATTGTTATTTTTAATTAATAGTATCTTGATTGGACTTTATCTGTTTGCTTTTAGAAAAGTGAAGATTACAAAGCTTACATTTCATTATTTCATTCTATATCTGGTATTCGTTTCTTTCTCTTTATATTCCCTTTATTGGACATCTAGTAACGTATATGCCTATGAAAAGCTATTTCACCTATTCATTACTGTCTTATGGAGTGTAGCGGGGGGGCTGATCATTAGCCATGAGAGGGAAAGGATCATCAGATTCCTATTCATGATGTTTGCCTTTTCTTCTTGGATTGCGGTGGAAAGTTTAATTTATCTTCAAGAAAGCCATTCCGGATTTATAAATGTTTTGGGAGGAAATTACCTTGGAATTGGCCGCGTTCTTGGAATAGGTTTTATTTTATTGCTGTCTTTTCTGATTTTTAAACATAAAAGTGGAACTATGAAAATCGGTGTAACAATTGTGGCGATACTCTACTTGTATTTATTGTTGAATACTGGGGGCAGGGGGCCTTTTATTGCTACATTATGTAGTTTGCCACTTCTTACACTTTACTATATTGAAATAAAGAATAGGGAAATCCTGATTAAAAAGAAGATGCTTTTATTCATCATTACACTTTTCGTTAGTATTATAGCTTCTATTTATTACTTTATTTCTGCGAAAGACCAACAAACAATTAAGAGATTGATGGTGCTGTTTGATGACGACTACAAAGGGGCATCTGCCGAAACAAGAATTTACTTTATAGAAAATTCGATTGCGTTAATTAAAGAGAAATTCTTTTTTGGATATGGGATTGGAAGTTGGCCAGTTGAAATGGGACTAGGTGATGAAAGAGGCTATCCACATAATTTATTTATAGAAATTCAATTTGAATTAGGTGTAATAGGACTCGTGTTCGTAATGGCGTTATTTTTTAAAGCCGTTAGTAACGGACTTAAAAATATGAAAAGCGATTCGATCTACATCATTCTTCTTACTTTATTTATCAGCATGTTATTCAACTCGATGATCAGTGGAGATATCTCAGACAATAGATTATTATTCACCTTTTTAGCTCTATTACTTTATAGAGCACATCCAAAAACAATAAAAAGAATATGAGGTTATTATGAAAATCTGTCATTTAACATCGGTGCACGCACAAACGGATACGAGAATTTTCTTGAAAGAATGTGTGGCACTCGTTCAAGCCGGTTTCGATGTGAATTATGTCGTTCCAGGCGCAACTAGCACAACAGTTCAAAATGTAAAAATCCATGGCATCAATAAAATTGAAGGAAGTCGTTTTGATCGGATGACGAAGACTGTGAAAGCGGTCTACCGAAAGGCCTTGGAAATTGATGCGCAAGTTTATCATTTTCATGATCCTGAACTGATTCCGGTAGGATTGAAATTGAAGAATAAAGGTAAAAGGGTTATTTATGATGTTCATGAAGATGTGCCAAGGCAAATTCTAAATAAATCCTGGTTGCCTTTCAAATCGCAGAAGCTCATTTCAAAACTGTTTGAGGCCTACGAGAATAGAGCTTCTAAAAAATTCGATCTTGTTGTTACAGCTACCCCCTTTATAAGAGACCGTTTTTTAAGACTAGGTGCAAACACCATTGATGTGAATAACTTTCCGATTCTCGATGAATTAAAAATGGAAGCAGTTGATTGGAAGAGCAAGCAGAACGCCGTTTGTTATGTTGGGGGGATAACCAAATTTCGGGGCATTGAAGAAATGGTCCAGGCAATGGGGATGACGAAGGACTTGACTTTACTTTTGGCTGGTACATTTACAAGCAACGCCGAAAGAGAGACGGTAAGCAAAATGAACGGATGGGATACTGTTCATGAGTTGGGTTTTTTAGATCGGACCGGCGTTCGAGAAGTTTATCGGCAATCTATTGCGGGTCTAGTGGTTCTTCACCCGAGAATCAACTATATAGATGCATTACCAGTGAAGATGTTCGAGTATATGGCAGCAGGAATCCCAGTTATCGCATCCAATTTTCCTTTGTGGAAAAGCATAATTGAAACGAATGATTGCGGCATTTGCGTCAATCCAGAACAACCGGAAGCCATAGCAGAAGCTATCAACTATCTATATGACAATCCGGATGTTGCTGAACGGATGGGTCGCAATGGAAGAAAAGCGGTTGAATCAGAATATAATTGGGAGCAAGAGAGTCGAAAATTAATAGAAGCCTACAAGATATTATAAAATCACTAGGAGATGAGAATGTGAAAGTTCAAATGCTAGATCTATCAGAACAATATTACAGAATAAAAGATGAGGTCCTATTTAAGCTTGATGAGGTCATGTCTTCATCACAATTTATATTAGGAAGCCATGTGAAGCAACTCGAGAAGGATATTGCGAAAATGAGTAAGACGGAACATGGTATTGGCGTAGGGAATGGCTCAGATGCAATACATATCGCACTACAAGCGGCAGGTGTTGAAGAAGGGGATGAAGTGATCACGACATCGTTTACCTTCTTTGCAACGGCCGGCTCGATCGCACGGGCGAACGCGACACCGGTATTTGTAGATATCGATCCGGTTACATATAACATTGATCCTTCAAAGATTGAAGCAGCAATCACTGAGAAAACGAAGGCGATTATCCCTGTTCACTTATACGGCCAGATGGCGGATATGGATGCAATCATGGAGATTGCGAAGAAGCATAACTTGCATGTTATTGAGGATGCTGCACAAGCGATCGGGTCAACGTATAAAGGGAAACAAGTCGGGGAAATGAGTAGTGGGGCTACGTATAGTTTTTTCCCTACGAAGAATCTGGGTGCTTACGGTGATGCCGGAATGATCGTGACGAATGATGATCACCTGGCTGAACAAGCGCGTGTCATTCGTGTCCATGGCAGCAAGCCGAAATATCACCATCATGTCTTAGGTTATAATAGCCGATTGGATGAACTGCAGGCGGCCATCCTTAATGTTAAATTGCCGCATCTATCTACATGGACTGAAAATCGTAGGAACCATGCTACGTATTATACGGAAAAGTTAAATGAGGCTGTCAGTGAATATGTTGTAACGCCAGTTGAAGCAGAAGGTAATCATCATGTATTCCATCAATATACGCTCCGTGTTCAAAAACGGGATGAGCTACAAGCTTTCTTGAAAGAACAAGGAATTGCTACGATGATTTATTATCCAATTCCATTACATTTACAACCAGTGTTCAAAGAGCTCGAATATAAGGAAGGCGACTTGCCTGAAACGGAAAAAGCGGCGAAGGAAGCATTGTCTCTGCCGATGTTCCCAGAACTCAAACAGGAACAGCAAGATTATGTCATTGAGAAGATTGTAGAGTTTTATTCTTGATGAAAACTGAACAGAAGCCGGTCAACTGTGGACTGGCTTTTAAGAAAGGTGGAAATCTGATGTCTCTTACTGTGGGACAATATGTTGTCATTGGTGAAGATGTTATGTTTGGAAGTAATGTAGTGATTGGTAACAATGTTGTCATTTATGATGGCACAGAGATTGGCAATAACGTAATCATTCAAGATAATGCGGTGATCGGGAAGCAGCCGACACGCGCAAAAGCTTCCATTCTTCCTGAAGTGAAAACGTTACCGGCCGCTAAAATTGGTTCGGGTGTAACTGTTGGAACATCCGCAATCGTCTATGCAAATGCCGTAATCGGCGATGACGTATTCATAGCAGATTTAGCTACCGTGAGGGAACGGGTGACTGTCGGGGAAAAGACAATCGTCGGTCGCGGCGTCGCAATCGAGAATGATTGTGTAGTAGGTAAGAATTGTAAACTCGAAACGAATTGTTACATAACCGCTTATTCGGAACTTGGCGACTATGTATTCGTTGCGCCATGTGTCGTTACGACAAATGATAACTATATGGCTAGAGGAAAAGAACGTTTTGACAAATTCAAAGGGGTCACTGTAAAAGACGGAGGCCGAATTGGGGCGAACTCCACGATACTACCCGGGAAAGTGATCTATGAAGATGGAACGGTCGCCGCAGGAAGTATCGTGTCACGGGACGTGGAGAAAGAATTTTTAGTTGTAGGATCGCCGGCGAAAAAATTACGGAAAGTTCCTGAAGAACAATTATTAAGGAACCAAGAATGAGGTATTACATTGAATATATGGATCTTTAATCATTACGCCAGAACGCCGCTCCAAAGTGCGGGAACCAGACATTATGAATTGGCTAAATACTTGATTAGCAAAGGATGTAAAGTCACAATTTTTGCTTCTTCATATAGTAACATTCAGAAAAAGTATCTGATTGAACATGAAAACGGGGAACATCAAGTAGAAAATATAGATGGCATTCGTTTTGTATGGTTAAAAACGACAGCCTATCATAAAAACAGCACGAGGATACTTAGTTTTTTCAGTTACTATAACCAGTCGATAAAAGCTGTAAAAAAAGCATTTGCAAATGAAAAAGTTGATGTAATCATAGGGTCTTCCGTCCATCCGCTGGCAGCTTTGGCGGCATATAAAATTTCGAAGCAGAAGAAAACAAAGTTCTATTTTGAAGAACGCGATCTATGGCCACAAACGTTTATCGACTTCGGGAAAATCAGTGAAAATCATGTTGTAAGTAAGCTTTTATTTAGACTGGAAAATTTTTTATACGATAAATCCGATAAGATTATCGTTCTATTTGATAGAGCTGTAGATTATGTGGGATCCAAAGGTAGCGATGTGGGAAAAGTGATCCATATTCCAAACGGTGTGAATATCGATGCTTTCAAACAGAAAAATGAATCCGAAAGTGTTGATAAGATATTTAGGGAGTTTGAAGGCAAATTCACGATTATTTATACGGGCTCCCATGGGATAGCCAATGACTTGGACAAACTAATCGATTTGGCCGAGCAAGTCCAATTGTCCGATCCTGACAAAAACATTCATTTCTTGTCAGTAGGTGCAGGCCCCTTAAAAAATAAATTAATCAATAAAGCTGCCGAGAAAAAACTTGATAATATTACTTTTTTAGAGCCTGTTAGAAAAGTGGATATTCCTTATTTATTGAGTAAAGCAGATATGAGTTACATTTCTATTTTGGACAGCCCCTTATATAAGTGGGGGTTCAGTATGAATAAGCTATATGACTATATGGCTGCTGGATTGCCGATGATTATGCATACGAATTCTGAGCTCGTAGGTGAATATAATGAAATTGACGGCGTTTTCGTTTCTGAAAATATTGAGACACTGCGAAATAAAATACTCTGGTTAAATAATCATCAGGATGAGATACAGAAGTATTCTGCTACACTAAAAAACTATGTTGAAAGTAGATACTCTTGGGACATTTTAGGTGAAAAAGTTTATAAAGAAATGATCAGCGATATGAAGCTGAATGAAATCGAAGTGAAGCAATCAAAAATTAGAAGTGACGTGAGATAAGTGAAAAGAATTTTTGATGTATTAGTAAGCAGTTTATTGTTATTGGTTCTTTCACCTTTACTCTTGATAATGTCCATATTAATAAAATATAAATTAGGTTCACCCGTTTTATTTAAACAAAAAAGACCAGGACTCAATGGCAAGATTTTCGAGATATATAAGTTCAGGACAATGACAAATGAGGTAGACGAAAACGGTCATTTATTACCTAACGAAAAGCGCCTCACTGAATTTGGTAAATTGGTGAGGAAGACCAGTTTAGATGAACTTCCACAGTTGTTCAATGTAGTGAAAGGTGATATCAGTCTAGTGGGTCCAAGACCTTTATTAGTTGACTATTTGGAGCTCTACACGCCTGAACAAGCAAGAAGGCATGAAGTGCGACCAGGAATTACGGGATGGGCTCAAGTGAATGGGCGTAACGCGATAAGTTGGAAAGAGAAATTTGAACACGACGTATGGTACGTGGATAACCAATCATTCCTTCTTGATATGAAAATACTTCTAATGACGGTTAAGAAGGTATTCAAATCGGAAGGCATCAATACAAATTCCGACAAGATGGTTAAGCGTTTTACGGGAAAAGAGGTCGATTGAGAGATGAGCATACCTACGTATATTGTTGGAACGGGCGGTCTTGGGAGAGGTGTCGCCGAAACAGTGAAGGTCATTTCAGAAAGAGATCGCAATTGGACGATCTCAGGCTTTATAGATGATGAATCCAGTGTAATCGGAGCATATATAAATGGCATGAAAGTCGTTGGGGATACAGATTTTTTACTAGAGCTGAATACGGTGTCAAACGTGGTAATTGCGATTGCTAATCCGGAAGTTAAGGCAAAGATTTATGATAAGTTGTCAATAAATAAGAACCTACTATATCCGAATGTCATCCATCCTTCCGTCCATCTAAATTCTTCGATTAAGATGGGTATCGGGAATATCATTTCGGACAACGTCGCTTTTTCCGCTAATGTCTTTGTAGGCGACTTTTCACTAATTCATTTTAACAGCACAATTGGACATGATGTGCAAATCGAGGATTATGTAACGGTTTACCCCGGAGTGAATCTATCCGGATACTCGAGAATGAAGTCCAAGAGTCAGGCGGGAACGAACTCTTCCGTATTACCGGAAATCATTGTCGGAGAAGGTGCAGTCATTGGAGCTGGCTCAATGGTGAATAATAATCCAATTGGTTATACCACCGTAGTAGGCATTCCAGCAAAGGAATTGAAAAATTGAGGTGTTTACATTATGGTTCGTCTTTATGATTCTACGGTGATGAATATCAATGAAATGATCCGAAATAAACTTTTCTTTTCACTGGATCGTGTACTGGGAAAGGGAATATACAAACAAGTCACATCTGTAGAAGAAGACATTCGAAATCCTCGCATCGAGGAAAAGCTGAACAATATTATCAACCATGCAAGAGATACTGTCCCCTACTATAATGCTTATAAAAATAGTAATGACATATCGCAAATGCCGGTTGTCAATAAAAGCATTATTAGAAAAGATAGCCAATCCTTTATCTCTTCTTTATATGATAAAAATGAACTCATTAAAGTGACAACTTCCGGCTCGTCCGGTACTCCGATGGAATTTTACAGAGATAGTAACAAAAGGATTCGGCAAATAGCAGAAGTCATTTATCTCGGAATCCCAGTAAAGTATTATTTCGGTATGAAGCACGGGTTCATTAGAGCGACACATCCAAAAAGTCGATTAAATCTGATGCTGCAAAATGAGATACATATTGATCCGACAAAGTTATCTGATGAAAACCTCGAGAAAATTAGAGCGGAAATAAAAGAAATGAAATGCATAATTGGTTTTCCATCGACCTTATATGAAATTGCCTTATATTGTGAGAGAAAAGGAGACACCCCGGAACAATTTAATATGATCGGTATCATATGTACGGCCGAACCTTTGCTTGATAAGCAGAGAGCTGCAATACAGCGAGTATTTGGCTGTCCGATACAGGTAAGATATGCTGCTGAAGAATTAGGATTGATCGCCGTTCAAAATCCCGGCGAACCGTTTTATCGCATCAATCAAGCATCATTTTATGTGGAAATTTTAAAGTTGGATTCTGATTTTCCTTGTGAAGAAGGCGAGGAAGGACGAATTGTAATTACTGATTTGGAAGCTAAAGCGATGCCTCTCATAAGGTACGACACGGGAGACTTGGGTGTGATAAAAACTGAGGAAATCAGTGGCGAAAGGATTGTCACGCTATCATCGATTTCCGGTAGAAAAATAGAAATGTTGTATTCTCCGTCTGGGGAGAAAATTTCTCCATTCTCTATAAACGTGAAAATGAAAGATGTTAAAGGCGTTATCAAGTTTCAATTCATTCAGAAGGACAAGAACAACTATACGATGAAAGTCGTGGCTGATGAAGAGCACTACAACGAAACGGAGCTTCTACGGATCTTGCATGGCATTTTAGGAGAGAACGCAATGATTTCAATAGAAATGGTTGATATGATCAAGCCCTTAGCTTCTGGTAAAACAGCTTATATCGTTAACGAATACATCCGAAAAGATTAAGCCCGGACAAGCAAAGACTTACTAAAAGGAGATGTATTTATGGGCGAGAGAGAGGTATTGGAAAAAAATTTAAAACCTTCATGGGTATGGGCAATAGCATTCGGATCTTCCATCGGGTGGGGGGCATTCATATTACCCGGGGACTGGATTGCAGAGGCGGGTCCCGCCGGAGCCATGATCGGAGTGTTTTTAGGCGCGATCGTCATGATGTTCATTGCTGTTAGTTACGGTGTACTGATTAAAAAGCATCCTGTTTCCGGAGGGGAATTTGCGTATGCCTTCCTGAGTGCGGGGAAGACATGGGCGTTTATAACAGGCTGGTTCCTGGCTTTAGGGTATGCATGTATTGTCGCGTTAAATGCGTCAGCCTTATCCTTACTGTTAAAGTATCTATTCCCTTCTTTTATGAAGCAACTATTCCTTTATGAGATAGCGGGCTGGGAAGTCTATCTTCCTGAAATCATCATTTCTTCGTTAGCTATTTTGTTCTTTGCTTATTTGAACATAAGAGGAAATGGGTTTTCGGGCAAGCTTCAATTTCTGTTTTCTATTGTATTGATTTTGGGTGTTGCAACAATGGGTGTGTATACGTTCGCTTTCGCCGATTTTCCAATCGAAAATATGAAACCTGCTTTTCCTGAAGGGAAGTCGCCGCTAATTTCCATATTGCTTATACTTGCAATTGCTCCGTGGGCATACGTCGGTTTCGATAATGTCCCTCAGGCGGCTGAGGAGTTCAATTTTTCGCCTAGAAAAGCATTTGGACTCATCATCATGTCCTTATTGGCCTCCGGATTAGTGTACGCAACAATGATCGGGGTAACATCATGGACTTTCGCACCGGGGGAGAATGTGAACAATTCAAATCTTTGGCTGACGGGTGATATTATCAGCTCCTCCTTTGGGGCGGTTGGAGTCATAGTCCTGGCGATTGCGATAAGCATGGGAATTTTTACAGGTCTTAATGGGTTTTTTCATTCATCGAGCAGACTCCTATTTGCGATGTCACGAGGAAAGACGCTTCCCGCATTTTTCGCGGATTTGCATCCGAAATACAATACACCTTATAAGTCGATTATGTTCATTGCACTTTTCACGCTTCCATCTGCATGGTTTGGGCGTGAAGCGTTAATATGGATCGTTGATATGTCGTCAATTGGTGTATCGATAGCTTATTTCTTCACATGTTTTACAGCATATAAAGTCCTTAGTTGGGCGAGGAATGACAAGGGATTAGAGGTTTCTCCTATTAAAAAGACAATTGCTTTTTTAGGAGCCGTATTTAGTATAATGTTTGTCCTATTATTGATAGTGCCAGGTTCGCCGGCACAACTTGGCACGCCATCCATTGTTGCTCTACTTATTTGGATTGTACTTGGCGTCACATTTTTCACGAGCATCTATAAGAGCTTTAGAGTGCTCGGTAGAGATGAAATGTCTTACTATATCTTAGGACAAAAAAAGTAAAGTTGATGGGGAGATGAACATGATCGAAAACAAGAGGATTTTTTTATCCTCCCCTCATATGAGCGGGAATGAGCAGAAATACATTAACGAAGCGTTCGAAACGAACTGGATTGCACCACTTGGCCCAAACGTGGATGAGTTTGAAAAGGAAATTGCGGCTTATGCTGGGACAGCAGGCGCTGCCGCTACTTCATCTGGCACAGCTGCGATCCATTTGGCACTCGAGCTTCTCGGTGTTGGACAAGGGGATACAGTTTTCTGCTCGAGTTTGACGTTTGTGGCGAGTGCGAACCCGATTTTGTATGCAGGAGCGGAGCCGGTTTTCATTGATTCAGAGGAAGAGACATGGAATATGTCCCCTCTCGCATTGGCTCGTGCTTTTGAAGAAGCGCAAGCAAGACGGAAGTTGCCCAAAGCGGTAAGTGTCGTTAACTTGTACGGGCAAAGTGCGAAGATGGATGAACTGATTGAGATTTGTAATCAGTATGAAGTTCCGATGATTGAGGATGCGGCAGAGTCGCTTGGATCTCTCTACAAAGGGAAAAAGAGCGGGTCCTTTGGACAGTTTGGCATCTATTCATTCAACGGCAATAAGATCATTACGACTTCAGGTGGTGGCATGCTCGTATCCAATGACCTTGACGCATTGGCCCGCTCACGCTTCTTGGCGACACAGGCACGAGATACGGCAAAGCATTATCAGCATAGTACGGTAGGTTATAATTACCGGATGAGCAATATTCTCGCGGGTGTTGGTCGTGCGCAGCTTGAAGTGTTGGATGATCGTGTACAAGCCAGACGAGATGTGTTTGAACGATATATGCAGGCGTTAGGGGACATTGAAGGGGTCCATTTCATGCCGGAGTTGCAGGGGACGTATTCGAATCGTTGGCTGACGGCGTTGACGTTGGATTCTGAAGTTATAAAGGTAACTCCTTACGAGCTGATTGATCTGCTGGAAGAAGAGAATATTGAAGCACGTCCTGTGTGGAAGCCGCTTCATATGCAGCCGTTATTTGAAGGGTGTAAGTTTTATCCTCATAGTGTTGATGAGGTAGTGAGTGAGCGGTTGTTTGCTGAAGGGCTATGTTTGCCGTCAGGGTCGAATATGACGGTGGAGGAGCAGGAGAGGGTTATAGAGGTTTTGAGGAAGCATTTGACATAGGGTTCTACTCTTTAAAGTGACAGGTCAATTAGAATGGTTTAAGAATAAGCTGAAGAAAAGTCCGTTGGTGTCCTATAATTCACTTACCTGAGATTAGTCAAACTCATATTCAGCGGTAGGAACATCCCCAAAGAGTTAGAAGCCTCTTTTCTGAGAGAGCCATCTACCATCGACTTTTGCGATGATTTAGATGGCTCTTTGTGTTTTTGAATATAGGCAAAGATATTAATAAAAATTGTGTATGCAGCCAATATTGACTATTCATTCATACTGTTGAATGGTCATAAATACATCTTTTACAGGCATAGACACAATTCTTTAAAACGGTAACACTGCCCGCATCCTCCTTTTTTTCTTCCTAACCACATTAATCATTTTCCTTCTCATCCTTCCATCAATGAATGGATAGACAATTAGGGGCAAGCCCGGCACCAATGAAACAGTTGCAAGTGCTATCCAGTAACTTTTTTGTGCGAGGAAGTAAATTAAGGAAGACGGTAAAAACGGATAAAACAATCCTACTTTTATTGTAGTGTCGTATGAACCGGGAGTTTCGGCGTTTACGGTGAATTCTGTTTCGAGTTTTTGACCCGGAGACAGTGATAAGCTGTTATGGCTTAGCGTTACCTGTTTATCATTCGTTGTAATTGCTCCGATTAATTTGAAGAATCCTCCATTGGAAAGATCGGATAATGGATTTGTTACCGTCTCGCCAACTTTTAAAATGCCGACCGCGCTGCCCATAAGGACTCCTTGGCTGTCTTCGGATACTTGGTAGACAAGTTTTAATGTTTGACTGGAAGCGAGCATCGTTGCTCCCATGATGACGGCAATCGTTAATCCACCTACTATATAGATGAGTTGTAAATCCATCCCTTTATTTTTCTTCCGGTGTTTCTTCTTGCCGGACAGTAATTCTCCGATTCCAATAATAATGGCTATCACTACTGCAATGGCAGGAAGGGTGTAGGGGCTGCTTTGATACTTTTCCGCCCAAAGCGATAAGTACCCTAGTTTCGGGATGACGATTGGCTTTGTTCCAATCGTGAATGCCTTGCCTGCAATCATTTGCCGTTCAATCATTCCTGCCCCGTCTTGCTGATCGGAAGTTTTATTTGCATCCCCTTTTGTAACGAAACCCTGCTCCGCGTTACCGTCAATGACCCGGTGAGCAATCCATCCTTTATTAGCAAGACTCCCTTTTTCCGTTTTGAAAAAGATGATATCTCCATTTTCAACCTGGTCCTTCTCTTGTAGATTGTTAATGATGACCATGTCGCCCCGTTCCCAAACAGGGTACATGCTGTTTGAACGAATGACGGTTAGCAAAACGGGCTTGCCTGTTATGGCTGATCCGACTGCGGCTATTAATGTACATAAGATACCAATTGCTAAGACGGCGTTAAGTAATTTTGAAAATAGCTTCATGCAACCCCTCCTTGCCTCTAATTTTATTGTAAATGCATTGTAGATAATGCCCTCTAAAGTGGAATTGATAGTGTACGAAAGTATACGACGCTCCTACGTATGTAGTAATTTGGGGTCTATAAAGTAGATTATCGAAAGTAGACTAACGTTCGTAAAATCCAACACTATAGAGTGAGGATAACCATTTGGAAAGCTCCTATACTAAAAATAGTTCCAACAACGGCGAAGAGCCGAATAAAACTATTGGAGGAGATTTACAGATGAAGATGAAAAAAGGGTTGTTAATGGTAGTGTTCCTACTAGCAATGTCGAGCATCATGGCAGCAATGTCATATTCCTCGGCGAAAGTGACAAGTGCGATGACAGGGTCAGTAACAAATACGCACGAATCACTCTTAGCTCTTAGTCTTCCTGAGCCAGGGCACGCTGCATCGAAGCTTGAGGATGGGGTATTGAAAATTGATTTTTCTCACGGAACTAAATTTGGTATGCAAAAGAACAGTGAATACACTTGGAATAATTTGTTTTTGGTTAAAAACAACTCGGAAAACAATGTCACTGTAACAATTAATACTGAAGAGAAACTACCTGAGGGTGTAAAACTTTTCGTCAGAACAGGTGCTACGGAGAATTGGACTGAGATCAACAAAGAAACAGTAGCGAAATTTGAAGGATTTAATACAACTAACAATACTAGAAGAAACGTTTCTGTAAAAGTAGAAGTATCCGATAAAGCACAAATCAAGAAATTTACTCCAAACATTGTTGTTAGTGGTGCAGACGCACGATAATAATAGTAAAAGGGTTTTAATATACGAAACCTTAGAAACTGTAGATGTAGCGTACATTACGTGAAGTCTACAGTTTTTTATATGAATTTATTTACTAGGCATAACAGGATTGATTAAATTTGAAGTTAGTGACAATCCATTCATCTCTTCGACAAAAATAGAATGGAAGGTACAGCAATAATCGACGAATTATTCTTATTACTTTGGTTATACTTAACCATATAAACAAATAGTATCACGGAAACTATGAAGTACATCCTTTATATGGGCACCTTGGATGTATGGAGTAACTGGTGCAACCGGCCTGATTAAATGTGGACATCTTGTTCCGTTTAATTGGGCTATTATTATGACCTGGGAGGGGACCGATTGAAGCTCAAGTTAAGTTTAGCCGCATTTTTTTTATCAGTTTCTGCACTTTTGTTACAAAGTACTAGTTTTTCGACGGCGGAAATCAAGAACGATGTCGTGATATCCGTAGTCGCAGAGGATGATGCGCTTATTGCGATTACGGGTTGGGAAGGTAGGATATTCATATTGAAAAACAATACTGATGATTATGTGGATATCGAAAACATTATGGTAATGGGTGGTGACTCACTAGGTGTGGATGGGTACTTTTCAACAATGGCAGCTGGTGAAGCGAGAGTATTTACACTCATCGGAGAAGCACCAGAGTTATCGGGTAAGGAGATTTGGATAACTGCCAGTTGGGAATCGGGACGAGCAGATATCACTTCAATGATTCCACCATTCGTAGAGGAAGTAAATGAATGTACAGATCAGTCGAAAGTGAACGAAGTAATAGTAGATGAAGAAGTAGTTGAGGATACGAGTTTCCAGGAACCGAATGTAGAGGAAGTGGATGGGTGCACAGAACAGTCTGAAGAAGATGAAGCATCAGAAGAAGCAGATGGAGAAGTAGAAGAAGGCGAAGAAAAAATTGATGAAGGTGTTGGGGAAGCGAAAGATGAAGAAAAAGATGTAGAAGTCGTTGGGGAAGGAGAAATGAATGGAAACTCGGAAGAAGGTGGAGAGGTAGAAGTGGAAGTAGATGAAGAATCAGTAAATCAGGATTCGACGGAAGAAGATGCAAATGAAGAAACTATAATTATAGAAGAAAACAATCTGCCAAAAGCAGAACAGACAGAAAGTGTAGATGACTCACAATAGGGGTGATTGAGCTGAAAGGAATCTTGGCTACTGTACTAAAAAAGAATAATAAGAAGCTATTCTTATCGCTGCTGCCTTTATTACTCATCATAGGCGCACTATCCATTTATTCATGGATGACACCACAAACGACAACCGTTCAGCTTGTCGACAGTACATCGAATATCGAAACGGCCTTTGCGTACAAAGCAACGATGTCGCCTAACATCCTTTATCCGGAAGGAGGAACGGTCGACGTCGGAGATACTCTCTTTAAGAAAATCACAGCTGCGATTCCTTTAGATTTGAAGACGATCATCAAATCGGAGGAAGAAGTGCTCGCTAAGGGAACTTACGATATTCAGTTGATTGTTAAGGCGGGAGATATTTGGCAACGCACGTACCCACTGCAAAGCAAACAAACCTTTGAACAAAAAGGGAAGGATATTTCCGTTATCGACAATGTGTATAAAATAGACTTGACCCAATTAAACGCATTCATTACGCAAGTGGAGGAAGAAACGGGCGTCCGACAATCCCAGTATGACCTTGAAGTCGTTCCGACAATTCATGGAGTCATTCAGTATGCAGACATGGAAAGGGAACTGCAAGTTCAGGATAAGCTGATATTTCATTATTTATATGATGAAATTAAGCTTGCTAGCGAGAAGAGCTTTACGACGGCTGTTCAGTTTAATGAAAGTGAAACGACTGCCAATCCATTCAGTTTGCTGGAATTGACGCTTCCTTTGATTACCGTGAGGATTACTACTACAGTGTTGTCCGTCATTCTTTTATTATCCATCATATTTTCGTTCAAGTATTTGGATACTGGGCGAGTGAGACCTGTAAAATCAGAGTCGGAAAAGCTCAATAAAAAGTATGGCAGCCGGATGATCAGAATTTCCCAACTAATTGACTTCACTGGTAAGACGGTTATTCCGTTCGATACGTTTAAATCACTGCTGAAAATTGCGGATGAGAAAGAGCAACCGATCTTCTTCTATGAGAATGGAAATGATCGAAGCCAGTTGTATCTCATAGTGGACGGAGCGTATGTCTATACGTTTGAACCGAGAACCGATGCACCAACGGTACCGAATAAAGAGACTGGAAATGGAAAAGCGTATGTCGTTGGTTAATGTATTCTTTTTGAGGATGAAGAAGCGTCCGTCGAATCATATGGGATTATTGCTGTTGTATCGTTATGTTTCGCTCGGATTAACTTCTTTCTTCTTCATAGCGGGCATGGAATCTCCGTTGTATTTTACAGTAAGCGTGATCGTGTCACTCCTTATTGCGGCTTGGATCATCACGGACATCCAAAAAAGATACGTGGAAAATCATACGATGTTGACTCTAAGCGTGTGCGCTGAAACGATTGGTCTGACGCTATTATTACTTCCCACGGGAGGCATTTCAAGTCCATTTATCTGGTATGCATTGAATCCGGTTCTTGTTGCGGCAAGCTTCCTGACGCCGATATTTTGTTGGGGGATTCTCACTTTCTACCTCGGCAGTGCGACCTTGATTGCTTATCAGTTAGGTGGTGCTGCTGAGTGGTCGCAGCTGTTGGAGGAGAATTCATACTTTTATCTTGTCTGTCTATTGACGACATTTCTTGTAAGATTATTTTCTGGCCTTACGAAAGAGTTGGCTAGTAATGCTAAAGTGTTAAAAACACAGCACGAGAATTTATTGCAAATGAATCAACGGCTGGCTGAAACGAATGAGAAATACCAGGAGACGGTGGAGCATATCATGTCGCACTACCATCTGATGGACAGCTTTTCAGCCGGTAAAAGCCCCAAGCTGATCATCGAAGAAATTACTCATTCGTTGAAGACGTGCACGCGAAGTGAGGTGGCGTTCTTTTGGCTGACGGACCTAAGCCACCAAGATAGCCATATCGCCGCGACGTCATCACCCGAACTCATCGAGGCAGAGTTGAAGCGGAAATGGAAAACGGTTAGAGGTAAAAAGGAGTCGTTTATCGACAGACTGAACGATACTCCGTATGGAATGAAAATCATCCGTACTTCCAATAACGTCGGGATTTTAGGTGTTCAGATTGGATACTCCCAGGAAGAAGAAAAGGCTTTTCTGCAAAATCAACCTTTTGAATTTCTAAGTGAATTAAGTGAAATCATGCTCGAACGCCTGCATATGGACCAGATGATGGATCAAATGATTGTCATCGAAGAACAGAACCGTATTGCCAATGAAATTCATGACAGCGTATCCCAAAGGTTGTTTGGCATTGTTTGCTCCTTGCATAGTTTGCAAGTGAAGGGGCGGCATATGACAAATGCTGAGTTGATCCAGGAGTATCAATTTCTTTCGCAGTCAGCCAATTTAACGTTGAAAGAGCTCCGGTCTGCCATTTTTCGACTCAGTTCCACGAAGCGGAGAGACAGCCCTTTCCTTGTCCGCCTGAAAAAGTATTTGGATGAATATGCAAGGCTAAATGACATTAGGATTAATTATCAAATTACAGGTGAAGAGGCGCTGATTCCGGATAAAGTGAAGCAAGCCCTCTACCGGATCATTTGCGAAGCATGCGGAAATGCGGTACGACACGGGGCATGTCATAATATTGAATTATCGTTGATACTAGATTCCGAAAAAACATCGTTGCTTATACGAGACGACGGCATCGGATATAGTGTGCATTCTGATGAAGGAAAAGCAGAAATAGGATTGGGACTCTTTAATATTAAAAGTTTAGTGCATTCATTTGCAGGAACATTTTCAATCAACGGCACCCGAGAGGCTGGCACACTGATGGAAGTGGAAATTCCAAATGTAAACATGCTGATATTGGAAAAGGTGGTTGGAGAATGAAAGTAGTCATAATTGACGATCATCCCCTTGTTCGAAAAGGTCTTAAATCAATTCTTTCCCTGGACGAATCCATGGAGATTCTAGGGGAAGCATCAAAGAGCAACGAAGCGGTAGCGCTTTTGATTTCGAAGAAGCCTGATCTGGCACTCGTCGATCTTCGACTCGGCAATGGATCCGGGCTAGACCTTATCACAGAAGCGAAACGCCAAGGAATAACTTGCAAATTCGTAGTACTCACTTCATCCACTGACGAGCTGGATTTCAAACATGCAAAAGAAATAGGCGTCGACGGCTACATCTTAAAAGAAGCATTACCGGAGGAACTCATCCATGCCTTGCAAATCATTCGCAGAGGCCGCAAATACTACGACCCTGGCGTCTACGACTTCGTTATGAACTCTAGAGAATCCCACCAAGACGACGGCCAAATTGAACAACTCACCCCAAAAGAAAAAGAAGTGCTGCTCGAATTGGGCAAAGGACTATCAAATAAAGAAATCGCGAAGAGACTCTACATCACCGAATACACCGTCAAAAAACACGTCAGCCAAGTCTTAGCAAAACTAGGACTCGCAGATCGCACCCAAGCAGCATTATATGCGAATGTAAAAGGTTTGGTAAGGTATGTGGTTAGTTGAAGTCAAGCGATTGAGGTAAGGGGAGCAAGTTACTTAATAGTATAAATAGGATGCACAACCTAGGGGGAAAGTGTAGATAAAGCGACCATTCTCATTTTAAATGAGAATGATCGCTTTTTTTCACTTCTTATTTTTCAATTTTACGAGCAAGCTACTAACTTTATCTTTCATGTTCTGAGTTTCATTTGCCATAACTTCAATAACATAATCAGATTCGGTTTCACCGATACAGACGATATCCCCTTCGGAAAGATTTACAGATATCTTAGAAGCTGGAATTAACAACTCTTTCTCTTCCTTTCGATACTGCAAGAACACGTAGAATCCATCGTCTATTCGATCAAGTGTATATCGCTTTTTCTCAATCATTTTTCACAAGCCCACCCATCGTTATCTCGGTCAGATTTAGAAGCGTACGCCGGGTGACCTTTTTTAACCCCAGCAGGATAATATTTTCGCATTTCTGTACAGTTTTTGAAAGAAGTTGGAGCTCCAGGTATTACATACAAACCTGAACCTAAGTCCGGTTTTGGAGTTGGTTTAGGCTCGGGTTTTGGTACAGGCTTTGGTGCCGGTTTTGGTTCTGGCTTCGGTTGTGGTTTTGGTTCAATTGGTTTTGGTGCCACCGTTCCGGTCCAAGGTTTCGCCGATACAGAATGGGTTGTCCCATTTGTCGTAACGGTAATGTCGCCTGACTGAGCTGTGGAGTAAATTTTAGAGCCGACTGCATTCAAACGCTGCATGACTTCAGCATGCGGGTGACCGTATGAATTATCTTTTCCATAGGACAAAATGGTGCCGACTGGACGGACTGCATTGATGAACGCTGCTGAACTACTTGTGTTAGATCCATGATGACCAGCTTTTAAATATGTGCTCTTCACATTACCTTGAGACATCATCTTTTGTTCAATGGCAGCTTCTGCGTCACCCGTTAGCAAGAAGCTGACCGATCCGTACGCGACACGTGTAACGATGGAAGCATCATTACTGTCAGAAGCATTTTCATCTGCATAAAGTACAGTCGTTTTTATGTGGGAATCTAGGTTGATTACATCACCTGTTTTCGCCACTTTAAATGGAATGTTCTCTTTGTCAATTAGTGTAAGCAGATCGAGATATGTTTGCGTTGTATGCGCTTTGCCGCTATCAATAAACTGGTTGACTTTAAAGTTATTCAGGACCGCAGGCAACCCTCCGATATGATCCGCGTCAGGATGTGTCGCTACGACTACATCTAGTGTAGGAACACCTTTGGATTTCAAAAATGCAACGACTTTATTTCCATGAGACTTATCTCCACCGTCGATCAGCATGTTCTTACCGTTTGGTGATTGGATTAATATTGAGTCTCCCTGGCCAACATCAATAAAATGGACCTGCATGTTCGGAGCTGGTTTAAACTTGTCATCCAACATTCTTGCCATGAAGGCTGCGAAATGCTGGCGGGACAGCTTATTATTCGGACCGAATGATCCATCTAAGTATCCAGTAGTAATATTCTCTGACGCGAGAACACTAATGTAATCTTTGAATCCGTTGCCAACTGGCACATCCTCAAAAGTAACATCCTTGGTTTTCGGTAATTGGTATCCTTCAACAAGGATTTTGGCCATCTGGCCACGGGTGAGAGGTGCTCCCGCATCAAAGTATTTTTTTCCGTGTTTATCTGTCTTGCCGGAAATGAACCCCAATTGGACTGCTTTGGCAACCCTTTCATAACCATGGTTACCAGGTTTTATGTCCGTGAAACCTGGATCTGGGGCAGTGAAATCAGTAATCCCTTTTTCACGTAAAATCATTGTAATTGCTTGAAGCCTTGTCAAATCATTTTTTGGCTTGAAAGTACCATCGGGAAAGCCATTAATGATTTCTCGTCCGGTAAGAAAATTGATTTCATCCTCGTATTGGGTTACGTCGGAGAAACCCTTAGCTAAGACTTGTTGTTGTGGAAGAAGGGCCAGGGCAAGAACGAGAGTCATCAACGATAGTAAAATTCTCTTCACCTTTTAGTTCCCTCCTAAACTATTATTATGGGTTGTTTACCTTTATTAACAGAAGGTAAACTCAAACCCGAGAATGTGAGGATAATGTTTGCCTCCTTTAATTCCTGTTTCATTTCGTCAAAAAAATAGATAATAGAAGGGCTTTTTGACCTGGTGTCGAATAGGTTCTAATGGAGGAGGTGAGAGTG
The DNA here is from genome assembly GCF_047228845.1 of Sporosarcina pasadenensis. Classification (NCBI taxonomy): domain Bacteria; kingdom Bacillati; phylum Bacillota; class Bacilli; order Caryophanales; family Caryophanaceae; genus Sporosarcina; species Sporosarcina pasadenensis. Next base: position 206,054 of record NZ_JBFEGM010000005.1, on the reverse strand, counting down.
TGAAGCCGAATATTCATATTCCAGAAGAATTGCTTGCTGGCAGGGTGTTGCTATCGGAAATCATTAACCCGACCTACGATAAAATTGCTATTGTGCTTTTAGGTGAAAATATGGATCCTGCCAATTATCGGGAGGGCCTTTCGGTTATTCGGATTTACTTGTTTATCAAGGAAGGAGGGGAATACCATTTCTCGAATGAAATTGAAGCATTCTCCTTCGAAGGCCTGGCACCTGCTGTCGACTTTCTGAAAGCTCTTCCGCATATGTCTGCTTTGGACTTACTGTTGAGAATGAATGCGCCGAGTGAGATTTGGGATGAGTTACGGGTGCATTGAAGATAGTGGATTTGTTGTGTGCTATGGTACTTCGAGTTTGTGAATGGGGAGAGGGCGGGGTTTTAATTTGGAAAAACAATATTTAAACTTAATGCAGTTTTTCGATGGGTATGTACGAAATTATAGAAGAATGAACTTAACGCAACTACATAATCGTTCAATGATGACCAAGCGGGAGATCGATTATTTCGCAAACCTTGGTGAAATGCTAGGATTTGATGCTTTCATTGAGGATTCCAAATTGGATAAATCACTAGGGCGCTCACGGCCAATGGACTTGTCATGGTGGAAGTGGGATAGCAGAGTAGATACTGAATACTACTTATACCTTGCCCTCCATTTAGAAAGGGAAAACGTTTGTAATAAGGACGTTGAGACCATCGAAAAGCTCTTTTCCGAAACAGAGGAAGCCTATCTCCCTCACAATGTGATCGGGATTCAATCAATCGAATCAAAGGAACGGATCAATACTCTAAATGAGTTGGTTTTGCGAAAGAACTTAATTCAAAGGTCAAATGTGTTAATGGTGTATCACTGGTATGATACAGAACTTCAAGGCTATCGGATTTATGCATATACGAATGCTGTTTCAGGTAAAAGCGAAGTAAGACGTGCTATACGGAAGATGGATAATTTGGGGTATTGGTATATGTGTTTTGAGGAGGAGTATGGAGTGCGGAAAGTGTAGGTCTTCAGCATATACCCGTTCGCTCTTATAACTTGTGTGAGGAGCCTGTTCGACAATGCTATACAGTTTATTAACTACAATTCTATATTCTTGAAACAGAAAGGAGCCATATAAGTGAATGGCTGACTTTGTTCTTACTATTCACATATGTATGTTGTTCCTTTTAATAAGAGACGGAGAAGTTAAGGTGGGTACAGGACGAGGCAATCCCGTTGTAAGATGTCTGGTTGTCCAATCCTCATTGATACCTACATAACTCTCCCAATTCGTAATCGTAATGATCTTCATGTCATTGATTGTTTCCTCTGACAGGAATCCGAACAGGGCAAACTTCCTTAACACTAACCGAAGTTTCGCAACGTGCATACCTTTCCCTAACAATTGGACAAGTGAGTTGTAAGAAATGAACAGTTGGCCAGGCTGTATCGTCAACAATCTCCCATAGTACTCCCACTGCTTTTCTTCTTTACTTGCCATGAGTAGCAATGTCACCAAGATCACTCGCTCCTCAATTGTTGCCTCTTGCCAAACCACCTCATTTTCATTTTACTATTTCTGAGGCCACAGGAGGAGGGCCATGTGGGGAATCGCCTATTAATGATTTAGTGGGAAGTTAGGTATCGGGGTTCAGTTGTCTATTATGGCATTACGTGTAACCAGGTTCCAAACCGACTTTGAGTCGTGTAGGAACCTGGCACTTTTATTTCTTATGAAAGTTACTTTTATAAGTTTCGTGTTCAATCCCACTTAACTTTACATTTGCTTCGCTTAAATGGCGATTTGTAGTAGATAGCTCTGATCTTGCTTTGGATAGCATGTCGGTAGTTCTCTGCTGCTCCTGTCTAAATTGATTAATTTCATCCCTCATTTGTTGTGCCTGTAATTCATTTTCATATAGATTGATACATTCCGGTAGGTTAGATGCACGATAATTTGATAAATAAGAACTGAATTTCTCTAAAGCTGGTCTTGTTACATAATCTTCTGGTACAACAGTCGTTTGGAAAACTTTTTCAGCAATGCTGCCAAGTTCAACATCCAACGACCGTAGTTTTTCGTAATTCTCTTCTAAATACTTCTCTCGTTTTATTTTAAAATTGCTCTCTAACTTTTTATTCACAAATACAAATACAAACCAAGTCATTGCTACTCCGAGAGGTATCCCTAAGAGAAGGGCTAGAAACCCATCAATAATACCTACAATCTTGGCTCCGAGAATTATTAATGGAAAAAATGAAATAATGGCAACAACTGCAGAAATTTTCTCGTAAATGTCTGGGATGCTTTTATAGTACGATCTAATACTTGAGTCAACAGCCATAAACTTATTTAACAACCCTAATGTTTGATTTACATTTTCTAATAATTCTTCACGCGATAGGTTCAATACGTCTTTCATATGCATTCCCTCCAATCATGGCTTTGCAACAAAGGAAGCGTCAGTCCTGTTGTTGTAGAAGTACCAAGAACCTTCGTAGTTGCAAGTACAGTGTTAAACATGTCTTGATAAGAACCACTTAATTTCTTCACGAATTTTCCCTCCTGTAAAATAAGTTGACACACCTACGAATCAATTTTCGATATTACTATGTTATTAGACACACAATCCTCATATGCATCTATATCTCTACGAAATGAACCTAATAGATGGGGACTTGTACTATCATTCCCGTGCACAGGTATAAATGCATATCGTTTGTTGTTGCTGAATAAGTTAGTGGGGGTATCTGGAGCGTTGTTGAAATGTGAAGACACTTATCACAGGTACCGCGACATTAAACCTTAGGAGAATCAAAATGAAAAGACGATTTGTTATCATAATGTTTTTTTTGATATTACTAACGGGCTGCGGGCAAAATACCTTTGTTGAAATTAAAGAAAACGCAGGTAATACGAAAGTGGAAACGATAAATGAAGATAAGGGGCTAAGCCAACAGGACGATGATAGTGAACAAGCTGTCACCGACAATTCCATAGATGGTTTTCAACCGAAAACTGTCGGTACGACTGTAAATCCAGACAACCAAAGTAACCACCAGCAAGAAGAACCTTCTGAGTGGAGCGGGTTTTGGCAAATAGAAAATGAGCATATTTATGGAAACCTGGCAATCTACAATGAAACTGCTGAAGGTTTTTATTTTGACATCTTTGTATCCTCGGAGCATGTCGGAGAACTGCAAAATGTGTACGCTTTGATAAACGGGAATGTGGCGAAATCAACCAAAGATGAGTATGGGTGTGAAATTACTCTAACGAAAAGTGAAGGGGCAATTATTGCTGAAGAAAGCCCCGATTGCTTAGCATGGCACGGAGCGGGAATCAATTTCGAACATAAATTTATATTTACGGATGCTTTAATCCAATTCGCGGTTAATGAAGAGTTTTTGGATATCGTGAAGCAAGGTTATTTGGTGAAAGGAACTTATCCTATAGGAACAAAACTTAAGAAAATTATTGATGAAACAGGTGGATATAGTGATGCTGTGAATCTACAAGGCGCCGAATTTCACTTTTTCGGTAATCAGATTGCCTATGCAACAGATACATTTGTGGAAGAAGATGAAGCGGATGTAATCGCAATACGGGTATACAGATTCGCACAAAATTATACACCTGAAGAGTTGATCTCCTATTTCGGTAAGCCCTTATATCAAGGTGAACATGCATCTGAGGGGTATGGGATTGTTATGGGGTTTTCAATCGGAAATGATTTAGAGCTTGGTTTCCAATATGGGATGAACAGCGATAGGCTTGAATCTGTAGATTTGACCTCTAAACCTTATTGAACGCCAAGGCGCGAGCGAGCTGCATATGGAGAGCACCCTGGAAGACTTTCAGGGTGCATTATTATGGCCAGATGAAATAAATAAAAAACAGTCGTGAGAATGGATGGTTGTTTTGTCAGTAAGAAACGAAAATAAGGCAGTTTCTAATGCTTGAGGATTCCTTCCAAACAATTGTGACAGAATTGAACGATGAGGAAATCCAGAAACGTATAGTATTTATCACCTCGTTAAGGAGGAGAGGGAATTACGGCTAACGTTGTACCAATCGAGATACCTTTTGTTCAATGATCCTATAATATTTCCCAATGAAACATGAAGCGATGAGTGCATGAGTAACTGTATATGATTCCTCACGACACATTGCGCTTGTAGTACAAAGCACCCTGAATTAATTATCTAACCTTCAGCCACATAAGGTAAGCTTTCCAGCGTGGTAGATGTTTCTATAGTGGTGTCATTGATAGGTCTACTTTTAGCTATCAATCCAACGAAATAAAAATATCCCCTTGAACAACCTCATTTTTTCCATCAGTCCAAGTACCCTTGTATTTATTTTCGATGCCATTGTAAGTTAATGTATACGAGGGACCAAGGAGTGCATTTCCTTTTTTAATGTAATCGGCTTCTCTAAAGATTAGCTTATTATCGGAAACCTTCCCAACTATTTTATGCACTGCTTTTAGACTAGTCCATGTTAGTTCTCCCTCAAGCTCACCAGTTCTTGGATTGATGGACGTTATTTTAAATTCAAACGGCCACGTACGACTAGGATTCGATTGCTTCCCGGCATACGCAGTGCCATAATACGTTTCATGTGTATTCAAATCTGTGCTAATCTTATGAGGAAGAACTATGTCAGCAGACATCTTTTTTTCATTATAGTTAACAGTTGCTCCTAAAGATTCAGCAACTGCTTGTAAAGGTGCATAGGTTGTATTATTGGCATACCACGTCTCTAGTTTAATCTCCTTGCCGTTTACTGTCATGCCGATACGGTTTTTATGAACAGTTTCATTTTCGACAGTAGCTATATTTCCCCGAGGTGTCTTATAGCTTTCAATAACGCTTCCGGCGTATACGCCGATACTCCCTGATAAAAGGCAAGCCCCCACTGTACCTACTAGTATCTTTCTAGAAATTCCCATAGTTAAAATAACCCCTTTCCTTTGTACTACTATGATTATGATACTCTTCAAATGAATAGTATCTTTATTCAATTTAAATTCGAGGGAATTATAGTGATAGCAGTGAAAAATGGTGGAAATATTAATGAAAAACAACCTCACAATAGCGTATTTACCACCGTTAACTCAAATAACTAAAAGAGCCTCTCGACGTTGGCTCTTTCCTTCTATTTCAATTTAATTAACTTTCCATCCACAACTTCAAGCACCGGCATCTCGAATGCATTTCGTATGTAAATGTTTAATTTCTAAGAAAAGTGGTCGCAACGCAATGAAATTGTATTGCAACACAACAAAAGTCAGTCGCAACACACTAAAACTTGATTGCAACACAATATATGCCGGTCACAACGCAACGAAAACAGTTTGCAACGCAACATTATCCGAACGCAAAAAAAAGGTGTCTCCCCATCGCGATTATAAGAAACCGAAATAGCATTATTTATGAGTATAGTACATTTTATTTAATAAATAGAAGTTTGCATAAATTTGTCGAAAAACATTGAAAAAAGTTATTGATTGTTGTTTCTATTCGTTATATCATTGTATTTAAAATTCAGAAAAAGGGAGGGGTCAGCGATGATTACCTTTATAGTATCCATTTTGTTGTTGATTGCTGGTTATATCGTTTACGGGAAGGTGGTTGAACGAATTTTTGGCATCGATGACCAGAATCCAACACCTGCCTATACAAGCAACGATGGTCTTGATTATATGCCGATGAGTTGGTGGAAAGCGAGTTTGATTCAGCTTCTGAATATCGCTGGGACCGGCCCGATATTTGGTGCAATCATGGGGGCGCTTTATGGTCCGGTAGCATTTATATGGATTGTGATCGGTAGTATTTTTGCTGGGGCGGTACATGATTACTTTTCGGGTATGTTGTCGCTTAGACATAATGGAGCTCAATTTCCAACACTTGTCGGAAAATACTTAGGCGGTAAAATGAAATTCCTTATAACGATCGTTTCGATTGTTTTAATGGTTTTGGTGGCAGCTGCATTTACGTCAGCACCTGCCCAGCTGCTTACGGAAATAACACCTATTAACTTTACGACTTGGTTAGTTGTTATTTTTATATATTTTATACTTGCGGCGGTTCTACCGATTAATAAGATCATCGGAAGAGTGTATCCTATTTTTGGAGCTATCTTAATTTTCATGGCTGTATCGATCGGTATTGGATTGTTCTTTTTTGATCATTCAATCCCCAATTTAACATTCAGTAATTTACACCCTGGAGAAATGCCGATATGGCCATTGTTAATGGTAACGATATCTTGCGGGGCGATTTCTGGATTTCACAGTACACAAAGTCCAATTTTAGCTCGGACATTAAAAAAGGAAAGTGAAGGTAGGAAAGTTTTCTATGGAGCGATGATTGGTGAAGGGATTATTGCTATGATCTGGGCGGCCGCAGGGATGACCTTTTTTGGCAGTACGGGCGCATTGCAAACAGCACTGGCAGCGGGAGGTCCAGCTGGAATCGTGAATGAAATCAGTCTATCAACGCTAGGTGCATTTGGCGGGTTCATTGCCATTTTAGGTATTGTTATTCTACCAATTACGACCGGTGATACAGCATTACGTTCCTCCAGAATGATGCTTGCTGAATTATTGACTGAAGTGACGAAGAAAGACTTTAATGGGAAAGGGAAATTAGCTTTCCTTATCATACCAGTAGCAGGCATAACGCTATATCTAACAACCATTGATTATAGCTTCCTCTGGCGCTATGTTGGCGGATCGAATCAAATCGTTGCTGCGGTAATGTTATGGACGGCAGCTATGTACCTCGTGGAAAACAACAAGTTCCATTGGATCTGTAGTATTCCGGCATTATTCATGACAGCGGTGGTAAGTACGTATTTCTTCTATGCACCAGAAGGCTTTAACTTGGACTATGGTATTTCTCTGGCGTTAGGAGCGGTTATTTGGTTAGCTGTACTCGCTTGGTTTGTTAGGCAGCTTATTAAACATAGAACAGCCGGCAACTATAGAGATTTAGATCTTAAAGTGGGATAGAATTAATCAACAACAAAACCAGATTCCAAAATCTAAGGAATCTGGTTTTTTGTCAATTCTTCTTCAGTCTTTCCTGAATATACGCATATCCATTCGTGACATGGTTGCGCATTGCTTCTTTGGCCTTCTCTTTATCCTGTTCTTTTATCGCTTGGACGATTGCAAGATGTTCTTGGTAGATTTCTTGCCTACGTTTGTCGCTATAGGCGGATATGTTTCGGTTGTTGTAGATGACATCACTTAATTGACCGAGCATATTTGCGAGAGTGTTGTTTTTTGGATACTCTACGATCGTGTTATGGATTTCTGAGTTGATTTCGACAAATTCGGAGGAACTGGTCGTTGCTTTGTTCGAATCTGCCACTAATGAATGAAGCTTCTTAATACCGACTTCATCAATATGGTCGATGGCGAGTCCAATTGCCAACACTTCCAGCGCTTCTCGGCAAATATACGCTTCGGCAAGTTCTTGTTCTGAGAACTCCTGGACGATGGCACCTTTCCATGGAATTATTTTGACCAATCCCTCTGATGATAAACGCCTGAATGCTTCCCTGACAGGGGTTGTGCTGACGCCCATCTGTTCACTCACTTTTGCTTCGGTGAGACGTGTTCCAGGCGTGAGGTCGCCTTCGACAATTGCTCGTTTTATGTTTTCATAGACCATGACATTAAGGGGGGCGGTCAAATTTTCTTCAGACGAATAATAATGGAAATTTAACTATGCTACAGACTAGATTGGTTCTTCTTAAGTTCAGAAATTATTTTACTAATGTTGCCAGAATCCTTAGAATTAACGGCTTTAATAATTGCAATAACAGACCATATTCCAGTGATAGCGCTACCTAGAATAAAAAATGCTTGCCAAGTTTCAGCGGGTAATGTAAGAAATTCAGTGAATTCTGTTGCGACTAAACTTGATGAAAGTGCTAAAAAGATACCGACCGGGGTTTTCCAATCATTTCTTGCTTTGAGTGTATTTTGATGTTTAATTAAACAAAGCTCTAATTTATCTTCAGTAACAACAACTATTTGCTGACCAACATTTGTGTGTATAACTGAGGATTCTTGTACCAGTTCATGTATATTAATTCCATCCTTAGTATATTCCGGCGACAACTGTTTCATATCAGTACCTCACTAAGATAGAAAGAATATTGAACCGTTTTATCCGAGGTATCACTTAATGAGTAAATTCTATAATTTAGGTAGATATGTTTACCTTGATAATCAGCTATTTTTAACGGTCGCGTAGATCCCGTGCCGAGTGGATTATTGTAGTTATATAGTATTAATGAAAGAGTGGTATTATCAATAGTTGCTGGTTCCATGTGAGGTTCTGTTTTAGAATCGTTCTTGAACACCATAATTATCTTTAAAGGAAAATTAGTTAGTTCAAGATTAAATTCAACAGGCTGATTGTTAAATTGAATTACTACGCCTGATTCGATTAGTTGTTGTTTTTCTCCAACAGAAATAGATAACGGGTACAAGGTAACCCCTCCAATTATATTTTTACCAATATAGTTATTGATTACTATATTTGCATTATTAATTAGGAAAATGGTAATGACAAACTTTTGCTAATAATAATTATAGGTTAATACCTAAAAATTATCTATGCATCATCCTAATTTTTTCAATTTTCCCGTGTGATATGCAGTAAAATTGGGTTGTATCTATTGACGGGAAAATGAGTAGACAATAAAAAAGTTCGGATGGCGTGTTGTACCCGTAACGGTTGATTCCCCTGTAGCGTGTCTCCGATTGTACAATGCTTTAAATGTGCTACTCGGTTTTTGATGGAGTAGCAGCTGATGATGTCGAGTACTTGACAATCCGATTTCGTTAATGCGTCTCAGTTATATAGAAGCTGGTGTGGATCCTTTTGAGGATTTTTTTTTTATGTGGACTGATTTCTTGCATAGGTGTCTCCAATCGCGATTAAAAGAAAACGAAAGAACTTTTTTATTTGGTTGATTAAAGAACATACATTCGCATATACTAATCAAAAAGGGGGATTCCCATGCTCATACCATCCGATGCTTTGCCGCATTTTGAAAACGCGATTTACTTGCCTATGGTGCTCACTATCTTAGCCAAGGATCGGCAGCTTGTTGAGAAGGGGAGTTTCAAGCTGGCTTCTCCCTATATGAAGGTAATCGATCGCGCCATTGAGGCGGTTCAGAAAGACATGAAAGAGTCAGCTGACTATTTGCGGGAACGCAAGTACAAACTTCTGCGCGGGACTGTAGATGATACGTTTACGTCCTATACGTTTCTATACTGTGGCAGGGAGGAGCAAAGAAGGTATTTGAACGTCCGCCTGAAAAACCGGACTGAGGAATTGATGGAGTTGTATTTGATGAAGTGAAAAAAACGACTGCGTAGGCAGTCGTTAATTGTATTTCTATTTTTAACCCGTTCACCCCTTGATCATCTCTCCCCAATTCAAAATGGTGATGAGAAGCTGCTCACGGTTTGATTCGGCAGTCAAAAATCCATAGTCGGCAAAACGTTTCAATGCTGTCCGGATATCTTGCTCAGTAATCCCTTTCCCACATAATGAAACGAGCGAGCGGAGAGAGGTTATGAGTTGTCCGGGTTGCAGTGTCATCGGTTCTCCCTTCCAATGGGACTGCTGTTCTTCGGAATTAGCTATCAACAGCAATGTTACCAAGATCACTGTCTGCTCAGGCGTTGCCTCTGTCCAAATCGGTTCGTTCCAAAATGACTGATGTATTTCTATAAAATCTTTGTTCATTGTAATTCCTCCTCCTTACTCTCCTGATTGTTCATCTTCCACTTGTCATTGAATGGCAAAATGACGTAAATATTAGCGCCAAGGCCGCCCGTTTCCGGGATGATGTAGTGGACTTTTTCGATGATGTGCAAGTTGACGAATTTACGGATGGCGCGGCGAACGGTAACGTTTGCTTTCCCGATTGCTGCTTGAATCGTTCCGTGATTCAACTGTGCAGCGCCGTGTTCCATCGAAAAGCGGCGGATGACGTCGAGCACTTGGCGATCGGACTTCGTCAATTCATCCATGTGTAGTGATAGATGCAGTTCTACAGCTGCGTCCATTTCTTCGATTGTCGTGAAGCGAGCGTATTTTGTTAGATAATTTGTCATGTGAACTTCCTCCTTTACCCTCTATATAGATGGGAGGGGTCAGAAAGGATACTTTTTGGTGAAAATTTTTTTGAGGAAATGATTTCAGTGAACAAACGACAACCACCCGACCCACGGATGTATTTGTGGAGGGGTGGTTGTTTTAATTTTATTTACGATTGCAATTTGCTAAGTCACTACATCTGTTGCATTGGGAGATTTGGGTTCATTCCGAATAAGGGATATTCCGGTATGTATTTTCGTTTAGATTGTTGTACATGGCTGAGCAGCGCAAGTACTTTCAATTTCTGTTGCTGAACGGTGTACAGTGATACCGGGACTATGATTTCTGTTCCATCGTGGAATTTTATTTTGGTTTCCTCTTTTGCTATCGATTCCTCTTCGAAAAAGTGGCTGAAGATCCAAGTGCATTCCGGATGTTTTGAGCCCATCGTCGGAAACACGGCCACATCATCCGAGATGAGGAATGGCGGTTTCTTATGGAATTTCAGCAGTTTCTTAGCCGCCTCCTTGCGCCCTCTCTTGGAAGAGTGATGACGCAGGCATGCTTCCTCAAGAAGCTTAATCGGACTCATTTCAGAATAGTAGGTTCCATGCGTCGTAATAATCTCGGACAAGTAATCAGTGGAAAAGGCTGATCTTAACGCCAATGCCCGATAATCGAGAAGTAAACTATCATCTTTCATACTAATCCTCCTTTAATATTTAGCATTGCACCTATTTTACCATATAACTAGTAGAAAGATAACAAAAATACTTATTCTTTTTAAAATTGGTTCAACTAACCAATCGTATGGCGTATGCAAACATAAAGAATGGTGAGTCAAACGTCATAAACGCTCATTGGATGTCTGTTTTTATTCCTCCTATGATGTAGGTACCCGGGAATAAACAGAATCGTGCACGATCGGAAAGGTCAACCAAGTGTTGAATTTTGAAGACGTGTTAGCGCAATATGAACCAATGATCACTGCAAACATTCGTAAATTGAACATTTATCGTGAACATGAACATTACAGACAAACGGGGCGGGTCGCCCTTTGGCAAGCATGGCAACGGTTTGACAGGGAGAAGGGTGATTTCACGCCGTTCGCATACCGTTCCATTCGTGGGGCGATGTTGGACGAAATGAAAAAGGAGAGCCGGTTTGAGGAGCATTTCATGCCGGCGGAAGATGAAAAGCTGACGAACTTGATCGGTGGGGATGTATCCGAGGAAGAGGGCTGGACAAGCCGTTGACCAGTTGACAGGCGATGAAAAGAAGCTGCTGCAATGGTTGTTTATTGAAAGGCTCACGCAGGCGGAATGTGCGAGGAAATTAGGCATTAGCGTGTCGGGTGTGAAGAAGAGGAGGGAGCGGTTGCTGAAGAAAATGCGGGAGGTGATGGAGGAGGGGGCCGATTTAGGGAAACAGTAGGACTATTTTTGCTTGGTAATATTGTATCTTACATTTAGTACCTATAAAACAAGTGGTAAAGGGAAAGGCGATCATCCTCTCGGAATGATCGCCTTTTTTCAGATTCGAAGTAAGTAACAATCCGTTCAAACCAAAAAAAACTTAAAAGCCGCAACAGTATAAGAAGCACAAGACATACTCTAGAGTATATGGAGCAACACAAAGAACTTTTAAAAAATATTGTTTGTATACTTATGTACGTCTTGTTTCTGTTTGTTGTAGACTTTATTCTAAAGTTACACCTAGATTATCTTCTAATAGAGTAATAAGACTTTTCGCATTTTGATATGCATCATTACTCTTTAGTTTGCAACGGAAATTTTCTACAATTACTTCAATCTCATCATTGATGGGATTGAGAGATATTTTCCCGCGTTTAGGTGTAATTGAGCTTGGAGGGCCTTCCGGGCTCAATTCTTTTTCTACAATACTCAATTGTTCTCGTTCTATTACTTCAGGCAATGGTGAAAGAGAGTTTGCCTGCGTTTCTTTTCTCAGATCAAAGTCAGATGTCTTATTAAAGCCCAACTTTTCGATCATTAAATTTTCAGAACGTAGATCAATAGGATTGTCGTTAGCAGGAATAACTGCAATGGTTCTATCATCAGTATAACCGGCTATGATTCGGTTGAGCTTTAATTGACGATTATCCTCATCAATATAAATCACATGTTTCACATTTTTACGACTATGAATTCGTATCCTTGAGACATCAAGGGAAGCCACAATACTTAAGGCACTAGGACTTATGAAAAAGAATTTGTCCAGTTCTAGATAGCAAACAATTGTGTTGCCGATTTTTTCAAACTTCATTTTTTTCACCTCCAATTCCAGAGTAAATTTTACCTTAATTTCAGCGGAATTAACACCTTTATTTGCATTTTAAAAGGAATTTTATATATCGTTTCATAAATTCCATAAATTTTACCATATGCATGTATTTCTCTTATTAAACTATCATGCTATAGTGAAGGAAATAAGAGGGGATGAGCGAACATGTATTGGAACTATCGGATTTTAAAGCTGAAACGGCCGCAGAGCGGTTCTATTTATTATGAAATCAATGAAGTTCATTATGATGAGGATGGGAAACCGAAATATTGGACGGAAAGCCATAATGTACTGGTGGATGATGGATTAGAAGAATTGAAGGAAACATACGAATACATCCAGAATGCATTCAAGATGCCGGTGCTTGAAGAGGTAGATGGAAAGTTAATTGAATTGAAATAGTAGGAAAGAGCCGCTCTCTACGTACGTTGAGCGGCTCTTTTTGATTTTTGGTATTTCAAGTCACTTCATTTACTATCAATTGATGAACTTTATCTAGATCTACGTTTCCACCAGAAATAACAGTTACAATATTTTTACCTTGGATGTTCACTTTATTGAAAAGAGCAGCTGCTACCGTCGCGGCACTCGATGGTTCAATCAGCTGTTTCGTCCGTTCCATAACGAAGCTGAACGCCTGACGGATTTCGTCTTCGCTCACTAGAACAAGATCGTCTAGATATTTCATAAGGACAGGGAAGGTAAGGTCGCCTGGCTGGTTCGTTCGTAAGCCATCCGCAATGGTAGTCGTGCTATCGATTGCGGTGATTTTCTTGTTTTGCAATGATAGGTATGTATCATCGGCAAGCTCGGGTTCAACACCGATCACTTTTATTTTCGGATTCGTTTCTTTAATGGCAGTGAGGATTCCAGAGATAAGGCCACCGCCTCCGATAGGGACGATGATTGCGTTGACGTTTTCGACTTGGTCCAAAATTTCTAATCCAACCGTTCCTTGACCTGCCATAATGAATGGGTCGTCATAAGGCGGAATGAAAATGCCGTTTTGTTGATCGGCAATCGCCTGCGCTCTAGGTATTCGCTCACGGGAGGTTGTTCCGCACAATTCCACCTTGCCGTTGTAAGCTTGGATTGCGTTCACTTTGCACTTGCTAACATCTTCAGGAACGACAATCGTTGCTGATACTCCGTATTTATTCGCAACGTAGGCGACGGCTTGGCCGTGGTTGCCTGACGATGCTGCGGTCACATATTTTGCGCCGTTATCAATCGCATGGATGACTTTATTGCTTGCTCCTCGTATTTTAAATGACCCTGTCTTTTGTAGATGCTTTGATTTCAAAAATAGCTGATTTCCACATAGTTTGGAGAGTTGCTCCGATTGTAGAATCGGCGTGACGTGCGCTATTTGGCTAATTCGTTCTCTTGCCTCTGTTACATCTTGTAAAGAAATCATGTTGGCCCATCCCTTCTATGGCAATTAGTAAAAGCACGCCCTTCGGCATGCTTTCCCCCAATCTACTATTCCCTTTTTCTATCTCTTAATTCTAACATGACCGCAACGTATGCATTTGTTGGAATAGTAGCTAATCCGATGGTACCCCCACAGCTTGCACATCCATTTCCCCCATAACTTGGCCATATGAAACCCCTTTCCTTGAATGTCCAGTGTGTGAAAAGATGTATATTGTGTGAATAATGACACTTCCATTATACACCTTCTATATAGATTTACCTATATAATTCAGAAACTTTTAATTGATAGTATTCGACTGCATATTTCGACCTAAAACGACATTAGTATTGCTTGGAAATGCAAGTGAACGTGATTTATTCAAAGAAAGAAGTTTTCAAGCGGGGGTTCATTTAAGAGACTTTAGAACTGATTAATTAGACCGATATAAGGAATAAAGATGATATAAGGGAGAAGGTGTATCCATGTTTTGTTCGGGATGCGGGTTCAAAAACGCTCAGGATGCAAATTTTTGCGGGAGTTGTGGGAAGCCGATGAAGAAGAAGAGCCATACGGGATGGATGCTGCTAGTCATTTTTGTCTGTCTCTGTGTGCTTGGCGGAGTAGGATATGCATTCATTCATATCAATAAACAGGAAGCGCTGCAAACACCTATAGTTGCGGATGCGAATGTAAAAGAAGAGCCTGTCGCTCAACCGGTCCGTATTATTGAACGGGAAGTTGCGGAACGTCCTAAAAATGAGCCGATTGAAAAAGAGAAAACTGCTCTTATTGAGGAAACATTGCCGCGGGTATTTACCATTTTGACGGCGGATAGCCTCGGCTCAGGTTTTCTGTATGCCAAGGGCGGTTTTATTGTCACGAATGCTCATGTCGTATCGGGCTATACAGATGTAAATTGAAGAATTCGGTCGGCAGGGAAGCCCCCGGGAAAGTGATCGAAATCTCTGATATATATGACATTGCACTCATCAAGTCTGATGCGTATAAAGATATCAATCCGCTTAAGACAGAAGTTAATGAAACGAAAGTCGGCTCTGAAGTGATCGCTTTAGGCAGCCCAAATGGATTGGAAAACACCGCTTCTGTCGGTTATTTGACAGGCGTAGGCAGAGACATTAGGAGCAAGTTCATCTATGAAAAAGCGTATCAAGTCGATGTGCAAATCGAAAACGGCAGCAGCGGGGGGCCTTTGATTGACGCAAAGACAGGGAAAGTGATTGGCATCAATTCGCTCCTGCTGGAAAAAAACCGGCGCATTGGATTCTCTATTCCTTTGTACACAATGACGTATTTACTTGATGAATGGATAAAAAATCCGATGAATGACAGGCAGGTCGCATCCGTTTTTGGTGTGTACGATGATTATGGGACTTCAAATTCCTACAATAATGACTCCTATCATTCCGACTCTAGTCAAGACGATGTTGATGAATACGAGGGAGACGTCTACTTTTACGAAGGATGGTTGCAGGAATTTATTCTGGAATTCCGGACGGTCTATGAGGAAGCCTTGTATAACGAAAACTTTTCCCAGATCGAGCAATTTTTATTGCCAGGCAGCAGTGCATATAGAGAATTTGCGGATTACTTCGATGAGATTTCCGGTGAAGGCATGCACTTCGAATTTATTGAGAATATCGTCACAGAAGTTACCATCTATGATGACTATGCACTTGTTTCCACATACGAAACATTCAACTTCCGCAATCGAGCGGGGAACGAGAAGTATTATGTGAAAGAGAAAAACTATGAAGTGGTTATTCACACGGACGGCACTTACAGAATTCGCGATGTGAGTAATAGGTGAAATGATAGGTATCAGGTACCCGTAATTGCGCGGGTGCCTGATACTTTTTCATTTGTCCTCTTTAATGATTACGTTTGCCAATCCGTTATCTTCGAATTCCCTTTCGTATCGCTCTTCGATTTCACACAATCTGCGGAACCGGTCGTCTAGTGTGTCATACGCTATCCCTTCTTGATCAAGATCCCTTTTGGCTAGGTGAGCGGATAGTTTTTCCCAGAATACGTAGTCATCATTGTGATCAATGATTGGATGCAGCTGATTTTCGTACTCTTGCGATGGATAAAAGGCGTTTAACTCCCGGTCATAGGGGACGAGGTCATCGTAACCCATGTCTTTCGCATGCGAGCAAAGATATTGGAACAGCTCCTCATAGTCGGCAAATCGATCTTCGTGGGATCGGGCTGAATTCGCCGTCCATTCTCCTAAAAAGGCGAGATCCAACAACGTTTTGAATTGCTTTTTCGTGAAATCAATTTTCATTTGTACAGTCTCCTAGGATTGGTTTTTAGTTATTTTACCATAGGAGGCTGGTGGCTTGCTGAGCAATGAAATTCGTTCGTAAAGCAAAGAAAAGGTTTGCAACGAACAAATTCGTCTCGCAACACAATGAAATCCCACAGGCAATACAACGAAACTGGTTCGCAATGCAATGAAATTCCGTCGCAACACAATGAACGCTCCTCGCAACAAAACGAATGCGCACCGCAACGCAATCAACAAGCCTCGCAACACAATGGAGTTTAACCCTCATGACATCAGTTTCGCTTCAACAGGCACATCAAACAGCATGAACATATCTTTGAAATACGTCTCCTCCACCAACTTGTCCAACACACCTTTAAAATACCCCGGCAAATTGCGGATCACCTTCTTCTTCGTCGCCATCACAGTGATCATCAATGCACGATAGGCAAGGTCTTCGAAGACATGCTTGTCGTCTTGATAGATTTCGTATTTCAACATACGTCCAGATATGGCCCTGTGGATTCCGTAGAACTCACGGGCTAATTTCGTGTCTCCGATTGTTGTGGCTAGCAGATCTTTCATCCGGCTGAACAGACTTGTGGATAACTTTGACGATTCCGCAGGAGACGTGTAGTTAAGATCTTTAGATTTTAATAGAGATTTAGAAAGTAGAGCTTCGGTTCCGGAATTCCGCTCGTTTTCCTTGTTGTCATGCGGTTTATCGTCATCATCCCGGTCGTTCATTTTCCCCTGGTCATCGAACGGTAAAATGATGTAGATGTTGGCGCCGAGTCCGCTCATTACCGGACGGATGTAGTGGACTTTTTCGATGATCTGGAGCTTGACGAGTTTACGAATTGCGCGTCTAACAGTTACGTTTGATTTCCCCGTGGCTTCCTCAATCGTTCCGTGTTTCAAATGAGCAGCCCCGTATTTCACCGAATAGCGTCGGATGACGTCGAGCACTTGGCGATCGGATTTCGTCAGATTGTCCCAGTGTCGTGATAGATGCTGTTCCGTAGCTGCGTCCATTTCCACGATTGTGGCGAAGCGTGCGTATTCCTTTAGATAGTGTGTCATTGTTAATTCCCCCTTTATCCTCTATATAGAGGGGAGGGGTCAGAAGGGATACTTTTTAAAGGAAACTATTTAAGGATATCGGCAATTAGCCATAATTTTATAATGTATTAAAATGTCCAATCCTCAATGAAGTCGCAAAAAGATTTTATAACAGTATTGTTCAAATACTCCTCTTTATAAATTAACCACGTTACTCTTTCAATGGGATTGTCATTTATATCTCTGCATTCTATTTTAAAAAGTCGCTCATCATCATCGAGGAGAATGCTTGGGAGGACCGCATAACCCAATCCGTTTAATACCAATTCTTTACAGGTTTCCATATTGTCCACTTTCATTGTGCTCTTAGGCGGTATAGAGAATTTTTCTGTCCACCAATCATCTATCAGCTTCTTTAGTGATGTATCCGTGCTGTAATAAATTCTCGGAAGATCAGGAAGCTTTTCAAGAGAGATTTCATTTTTTGAGACGATATAAATACCCTCCTTCATGATGACTTTCTTTTCATACGGAAAGTTATAATTTCCTCTCAGAATCCCCACTTGTGATTCATCTCTATAGACCGCATTGCTGACATCCTCACTCCAACCTGTATTTACATGGAACTCGACTTGAGGATATCTCAAATTGAATTCACGGAGGATAGGTGGCAGCTTATAGCGGCTGAAAATGCTTGAGGCGCTAAGTCTGAGAACACCTTGTACCTTCTCTTCAAATTGTAAAACCTCTTCTTTTAGATTTAAATATTCATTTTTCATTCGTTTAGCATACTCCGCAACATGCTCTCCCTCTGGAGTAAAGACAACCCCTCTCCGACTTCGGTGTACGATTTTCACTCCCAATTCCAGTTCAATTTGCTTCACTCTATATGTAATTGCAGGTTGTGAAATATTTATAATTTCAGCTGTCCTTGTAATGTTTTTCTCCTCAAACAACTTGTCCAAAAGCATCCAATCTGTAATATCCACCCAAAAAACCTCCATCTCTATCTATTAGATATAAATAGATTATATAGTATTAGATAAAAAATCAATATTTTATTTATGGTCAGACTGTTGCTATAATCGGAATTGTAGTAATTAATGAAAATACTTAGAGGTGACGTACGTGTATATTCATGGACAGTTATACAAAATACCGACCGTTTTAATGAGAGGGGGAACTAGTAAAGGACTTATTATCAAAGATCAGGACCTTCCAATGGATGAGAATGAAAGGGAAAGAGTGATTACCACTATCTATGGCAGTTCAACGAATGGTCAAATTGATGGAATTGGAGGCGGTACACCCTTAACTAGCAAGCTCGCCATCGTCGGGCCTACTACCAAAATGGGTTGTGATATTTTTTATAAGTTTGGACAAGTGAGCGTCTATCAGAAGACGGTTGACTATAAAGTGACATGCGGCAATATGGCTTCTGCAGTAGGTCTGTTTGCAGTTGAAGAGGGCATGGTTGAAATGATTGAGCCGATTACGACGGTACGAATCTTCAATACGAATACAGAGCGAGTCATGGAAGTAGAGGTTCCAGTAGAGGATGGAAAAGTTGTAAGGGAAGGAGATTTTGAAATTTCCGGTGTGTCAGGGACTGCCTCTCCGATCATGGTCAACTTTTTAAACTTCGGTGGGTCTACAACGGGAAGGACTCTACCAACTGGAAATGCAATAGATGTAGTGAAGCTGAGCAACGAGAAAGAAGCGGAAGTGACAATTTTAGATGTAGGAAATGTGCTAATATTTGTGGAAGCGGCTCTTTTTGGTATTAATGGGACAGAGCTGTCTGATGTTTTCAATTCTACCACTAGCTTGAAAGAACAAATTGAGGAATTACGAGTAACTTGTGGTAGAAAACTAGGATTGTTTTCAGAAGGGGAGGTGGTGACCCCAGAAACTCACGCTCTTCCTAAAGTAGTAATCGTCTCAAAGGCTCAAGATTATTCCACAGAAAATAATGAATGGATTCACGCGGAAGGAATCGACATTGTTGGAAGATACATTGCCATGGGTACATTGCATAGGGCTTTTGCAGTGAGTGGAGCGATAGGTCTGGGAGTAGCGGCTAAGATACCTGGAACGATTCCCAATCGTTTGGCAAAAAACGTGGAGAAATCTACATTGCAGATTGGACATCCAACAGGAAGTATCTTAGTCGATGTGAAACTGAATCAAGTGCAACATGATTGGTTAGTAGAAAAAGCTGGGATTGGACGAACGGCTAGAAGAATTATGGACGGTAACTCGTATATCTCCACAAAACTTTTAGAGCATCATCATTAATAACGATAATGGGGGATTAAAGATGAAGAAAATCTTGTTGTTAATTAGTATGGCAATGCTTATTATTTCAGCTGGTTGTTCTGCAAAAAGCGCACAGGAGAATTTTCCGACAAGACCTATCGAGGTCATTGTTCCATTTGGTGAAGGCAGTGCAAGTGATACGTTTGCTAGAAAATTTACAGAAATCTTGTCGAAAAATGGTGATCAGCCATACCAAACTGTCAACAAGGATGGTAGTGGCGGATTAATCGGTATGATGCATGCTCATAAGCAACCGAATGATGGATATACGATTCTTGAAATCACTCCATCTCATGTCATTGCAGATGTATTGGGGAAAGGGAAGAACGTAAAACTATTAGAGGACTTCGAACCACTTGCTCATATTCAATCCGATATTTATGTTCTATCAGTGAATGTGAATAGTCCAATCGAAAGCTTTGAGGATTTGATTGATAGTGGAAAGAAGGGCCCTATCACGTTTGCAGGAGTGAGTCCAGGCGGGCTGGATGATCTTGTCATTAGCTCGTTTGCACAAAAAGCAGACATCCAAACAACCTTCATTCCTTATAAATCTGGTGCAGAAGTTAAAGCTGCAGCATTAGGTGGCGAGGTTGATATCTACTTGGATAAGTTAGTAAACGTTGTCAATTATATTAAGGCTGGTAAAGTAAAGCCAATCGTAGTTTTCAGCAGTGATAGAATAACGCAATTACCGGAACTTAAAGATACTCCTACAGCGGTTGAAAAAGGGGTGGACGTTACAATTGGCTCGTGGAGAGGGTTTGTCATCAAGAAAGACGCTCCTCAAGAAGTAAAAGATTATTTAATCACTGCGATGAAAGAGGCTAGTGAAACTGAAGAATATAAAGCATTTGCGGCAGACAACCTCGTGAATATAGGAGAAGAGTATTTGGGTCCTGAAGATTTCAAACAAAAAATGCTATCGGAGTACGAAGCATTTGATGAAGTTAGTAAAACGATCGGATTGAAGTAATAATGCAGGGGGGATTACCCCCTGATTGAAGGGAGGATTCTTGATGGGAGAAATAATCGTATTAATTATATTAATTGGTGTGGCCTCATTTATGTTAAAGGAGTCGTTCGCCATTGAAAACGTTAGAGTTATCGACCCTGTCGGTGCAGATGGTTTTCCGAGAACGATATTAATCCTTCTCCTCATCTTACTGGTGATATCTTTATTCAAAGCTATTAAAAGTAGGAGAGAACGACAAGAAGAAAAGCTTCCAATTCCAGTGTTAATTCAATTTGGTGGAATCGTATTGGCAATTGCGATATTCACAATTCTATCAGATTTTATAGGCTTTTTGTTTTCTGCAGTTTTTATCACATTGGCTCTGTTGCTGATTTTGGGAGAGAGAAAGCATATCCGGATAATTGCATTAGTCATACTTCTTCCAATAGGGTTTTCGTTGCTATTTGGTGGTTTATTAGGGGTTCCACTACCACGTGGAATTGGATTCTTTAATGAAATTAGTCGGTTTATTTACTAAGGGGTGAGAATAACATGGATTTTAGTTTATTATTAGAAGGCTTATCCACATCACTATTGCCATTCAACTTAATGCTCATTATTGTAGGAATGCTGATTGGAGTAGCTTTTGGTGCACTTCCAGGAATAAGTTCTTCAATGGCGATCGTACTAATGTTACCGTTTACATACTACATGGGAATTATTCCTTCAATAATGCTCTTAGTTGCCATCTATACGGGATCTGCTTATGGAGGATCGATCACGGCTATTTTATTCAATACGCCAGGTACTCCGGAAGCGGTGGCAACTACATTTGACGGCTATCCAATGGCGCAGAAAGGACAAGCGGGCAGGGCATTAGGACTTGCGATAACTGCTTCGGCATTCGGGGGAATCTTCTCGATTTTTGTCATGTTATTCCTGTCGCCTCCGCTATCTTCAATAGCGCTTAAAATTCAGTCCGCGGAATATTTTGCATTAACCTTTTTAGGGATTGCAGTCATTTCGTCTATTGGGTCAAAGGACATTTTCAAAGCGTTGGCATCTGGTTTAATAGGGATTTTAATTGCTTTGATTGGTATTGATCCTATTGGCGGAATTGAAAGATTCACTTTCAATTCAATTGAATTGATGAATGGTCTTAATTTCATTCCGATCATGATTGGTGCATTTGCTTTAGGGGAAGTGCTTTCCCAAGTGGCTTCCAGACATTCGACAAAGAATCTTTCTGGACCAGAGCAAGGAAAATTAATTCTAACAGGTGTTAAGATAAAAGATTTCTTACAACATAAGTGGGTTGCCTTAAAATCAGCAGTTATTGGTACGGTGATTGGTATTCTACCAGGTACTGGGGGCTCAATCTCCTCCTTTGTAAGTTATGGTGTAGCCATGAGAACAAGTAAAAACAAGGACCAATTCGGTTTAGGATGCGAGGAGGGAGTCGTTGCTCCTGAAACCTCAAATAACGCTGCAGCAGGCGGTGCTATGATTCCAACACTTGTACTAGGGATACCTGGTAGTCCAACAACAGCAATCATTTTGGCTGCATTGGCTTTACAAGGTCTCCAACCGGGTCCTCAACTGATGGTAGATCAACCGTTGTTGCTTTACTGTATCTTCTTTGCAATGCTTATTGCGAGTCTACTGACATTCATCGGTGGACGTTTAGGAGTTCGTGCTTTTACCGTGTTGTTGAAATTGCCTTATCCAATATTGGCGACCTTTATCATTATGCTATCCATATTAGGTGCCTACGCAGTCGACAACAATCTATTCAATGTATGGATTATGCTTATCTTCGGTGTAATCGGATATTTAATGAAGAAATATGATTTCTCACCGGCGGCGCTTGTGTTGGGGCTCGTCTTAGGACCAATGATGGAAGAGTCATTCAGACGCCAATTATTAGTGACGGGCGGAGACTATATGTCATTCGTTACACAGCCTATCTCTTTAGTAATTTTGATTTTTGCGGTTATTTCTTTAGTCTTCCCGTTCTTGAAGGTGAGTAAGAAGTTAGAGGTATAATCGCTTTAATGTAACCTAGACTGACAAACAATCAGTTATGTTGAGGAAGTGTTGAAACGTTGGACATAAAAGGAGTCAACCAGCTGGAATTGGTTGGCTTTTTTTGTATTTGTTGATTGTAAGATAGTTTTCATGACAGTTGGGCAGGTCATCGTTTGGGAGGAATCGAGAAGTATGAAAAACGGTTTTATAGAAAAAAGCCAAGAGAATCGCTCTCTTGGCTACTTCAAATTCTTATAGACTGTCATTCACCTGCATAATCGTTTCAATTAAATTAGCAATCGTTTCTGATTTAACCGAATCAGGAGCGGATTCACCAGTAGGATTCACCCAAGTGTATTTGTTGGTTGCTTCATCATACGTATAGTCGTTATCCAGCAAGTATTGATGTAATGAATCAGGCACTTTATTTGTACCTGTTACTTGTTTCCAATAATCGGTTGTCTGGACATACAACTCAACGTCATCAAGACTGGATGAAATGACTAACATATCCGTTGGTGTCTTACTGATCCATGTACCTTTAGAATTGATTCCAAGTTGCAGTCCTTCTATTCCAGAAATCCCGTCTAGATTTACTCCGAAAATTTGATTGATGACGATTCGGTGTTCAGCACCGGTTAAGGCATAATCATGAGCTGTAATATAGGCATCCATCACTTTCGCTTTTGGTAATTTCATGATTTCTGAATCAGTCAGATTTTCGGCTTCACGAAGGGTTTCCATAATAGCACTGTCATAACTATGTAGCTTGTTTCCATAATTATGTTTAGAAACATTATCTAAATCAATGTCAAATATAGCCTGAACAGCTTTTCGAACCTCATTGCCTTTAACTTTTTTACCAAAGGATTCAAGGTATTTATCCATTAGATTAACTTTTCTCATTGTCTCAATTTGGTTATCCTTTTCAGTAGAGTGTTTATCAACGCTTAAACTCATACGAAGGAATTCCATCACTTTCTTAGGATATTTTGTTGTTTGATGTTGTTCATGAGGAGAATGAATACTATCTGCATGAACCATTCCTGTTCCAATAGAAAGAGTCATGCTTGTTAAAAGAGCACCTACGATGAGTTTTACTGTTATGGTTTTCAATTTGGAATCTCCCTATCTATTATTATTACGCATTTCCCATTAATCGTAAAGAGCTTATAGATTTACTTATCTAACTAATTTTGCGGATCCTCATAAGCTATGGCTTTCACTTTTGTTACTTTTCCATAAATCTCGTCTGATAAATAGGGATAAAATGTTTCGAATTCCACGGAATCATTCTCTCCTAAATTCACATCATTCATTATCCTAAGTACAGCTAGTAATTCTCCCTTGTCGTTATACAATCCGGCGGCGACTTCAACGTGATCTATTTTTTTTGTGTGGGGATTCGTAATGGTTCCTGTCACTTCATAGGGGAGGCTGTCATTTTCATATTTCTTTTCAAACTGTACATTACTGGTTTCCAACTTCAATAATTCATCGTCTGTCCCGGCAACTTCCATTTCGACTGTAATGCCTTTCACTTTGTCAGGATCCGTGAAGCCTTCGTCCCGTATTTCTAGTGAATCCACAACGTAAGCTGTCTCGTTTGGCATAATGATCGTGGGGATAGGAGTCAGTAACACCCCTTCAAGAACTTCGTCTTCCTCATCAAGGAATTCTACATACATTCTCTGCACGTCGATCGGTACATTGTTTTCGTTTTTTAATTCCGCTGAATAACTAACCCAGACAGCTTCTTTTCTTTTCCACGATCTAAAAACTTCATCGACAACGGTTACCGTTAGCTCTTCATTTTCTTTACTCACTTCATCATGACTGCTGCTTGGCGTGTTTCCTGCATCCGTCGTTGGCTTCGTTCCACAAGCAGCTAACAATAGAAGTAATCCGCTTCCAACGATGGATAGGAATTTGTTTTTCAAATGAATGACCTCCTAATCTACTAGTCCTCTTCATTAATACAACCATACCTTACATTAATTACAAATACTATCCAACTAACTTCCTCTCAGAGAATGTCGGATTCGCAAATTTGGTGCCGTCCGTGTCCCGAGTTTGATTGGGAATTGGTGAATAGGCGATTGAGGAAATTGTTGATAAAGATAAGGAAGAACCGGGCTATTATTTAGAGGGAAATTAGTAATAGGAGTGTCGGAATGAACGAAAAAATACGGTTTTAAAGGTGCGTGTCGTGTACCTCATTTCACAAAACTTTAATATTCGAATATTTACAGCCTCTTCCCTTGGAGAATCGGGGAGGGGTTTTATGTTGTCCATGATAGCTTTAAACTCCATAGCAGGTTGCCAAAAAGGTTAAAGGTTACTGTTCATGCAGATATTTTATATGTAATCTATTAAATTTATCTGTATAGTACAAGTAAAAATTAGTATCGAATTTGCAAGTATATATATTGTTTTTTCTGTATTTAGAAGTAATAATGAATTAGTAGCTGGTATAAACGGAAGAATATCAATTACAATCAGCTTGCGGATTTTTACTCTAGTTCCTTCCGAACCAACTGGACAGCTTGTAACCCCCGAGTGAGTAGAATAAAAGAGGAGAGGATTATATTGAAGAATTATCAAAGGTCTTTGGATCTTCATGAAATGTGGCAAGGGAAATTAGAGATTACGGTCAAAGCCCCTATTAATAATGCGGAGGATCTAAGTCAGGCCTACTCTCCAGGAGTTGCAGGTCCCTGTATTGAAATTGCCAACGAAAAGGAATCAATCTATAAATATACGATGAAAGGTAATACGGTGGCAGTTATCAGCAATGGGACAGCTGTCCTTGGCCTGGGCGATATTGGAGCGGAGGCGGCAATCCCGGTAATGGAAGGGAAATCCGCGCTTTTTAAACGGTTTGCGGGTATTAACTCTGTTCCCCTATGTCTTGATACACGCGATGCTGAAGATTTCATCCGTACCGTTAAAAACCTTGCCCCTGTATTCGGTGGTATTAATTTAGAAGATATTGCGGCTCCTGATTGTTTTTATATAGAAGAGCGGCTGAAAGAGGAATTGGACATCCCTGTTTTTCATGATGACCAGCATGGAACAGCGATTGTTGTAGCTGCTGCCCTGTTGAATGCTGGAAAGCTTGTAGGCAAAGAAATTAGTGAGATGAAAATTGTAATTAATGGAGCAGGTGCGGCAGGTATTGCGGTTGCAAAACTGTTGCATTCATTCCAAGCAAAAGAAATTATCGTATGCGACACAAAGGGCGCTATTTATAGAGAGCGGCCGCTTGGTATGAACGCATTGAAAGACGTGCTTGCTGAATTTACAAATCTCCAACGCAAACAGGGGGATTTGTCAGATGTCATCCAAGGCGCAGACGTATTTATCGGAGTGTCAGCTGCGGGGGCATTAACGACTCAAATGATCGAATCGATGGACAAAGATCCCATCGTATTTGCGTTAGCTAATCCCACACCAGAAATCATGCCGGAAGAAGCAAAATTGGCAGGCGTACGCGTCATAGGCACTGGCCGTTCGGATTATCCAAATCAGATTAACAATTTGCTTGCCTTCCCCGGAATATTCAAGGGCGCCCTGCAAGTTCGCGCAAGTCAAATCAATGAAGATATGAAGATTGAAGCCGCCAAAGCCATTGCTTCACTGGTTTCGCTAGAGGAGCTATCTGAGGAATATGTCATCCCCAATCCATTTGACAGCAGGGTTGTGGATAGTGTAGCTCAAGCAGTCGCTTTGTCGGCATGCCGGTCAGGAAAAGGCCTTCTGTGTGAAGTGGTAGTGTAAGCCCGGAAAAGTGAATCAAGTCATGCCCGAAGTGATTAACCAAGTCGCTTTTCAAGTAATCGGGAATGATTACACTATCTCAATGGCTTCAGAAGCTGGACAATTGAACCTATATGTAAGCTAACAAAAGAAGTAAACCGCATCCAACGATTGAAAGGGTGTAAAGGCGCTCATCAACTTAGGGCAACGCTTTGAAAAGCATCCCGGGGGTCATGTAATCCCAGGGGGGCTTTTCAAATTGGTGGTGCCTATATCATAGATGGGCTTTGCCAATGTATCGATACAAATTCTCTGTGAAGACCGTTACACTTTATCCCACAAACAGATTAGCTACTAGAATACTAACCAGTGACACGAGCCAAGCGATTGTGGTAGGGACGGACCAAACTAGTATTTGTTCTTTTACTTTTTTGACGCCGAGCATGCGGTTTACGACCCAGAACAAGCTATCATTAAAGTATGAGAAAATCATTGCACCGAGTGCGGCTGCTTGTGCTGCCAATGCCATGTTAACGTCGAGGTTGATGAGGATTGGTGCTGATATGGATGCTGCTGTAATCATGGCGACTGTGCCACTTCCTTGGATTAAACGGACTAATGTTGCGATGATAAATGGAATCAATACTGCTGGTATAGGAAGTGTCGCAACTTGTTGGGCGATATAGTCTCCCGCTCCGCTGCTGCGTAGTACTTGCCCTAACGCACCGCCCGCGCCGGTTACGAGTAAGATAATTCCTGCTGTTACCATACCTTCTTCCATTCTCTCAAGCGCTTGATCGCGTTTTAATGGCCCCGCTAACAAGTAGATAGCTGCAACTAATGAGAGGCCGACTGCAATAATTGGTTGCCCTATGAATAGAACGTAGTCGATCCATCCTCCTTTAATGCCCGACGCTTGCAATGTTGTGTTCACAAAGATGAGCACAATTGGAAGCAAGATAGGGAACATGGAACGGAATAATGAAGGGAGTTCTTTGTTTCTATCGTCTGTGATCCGGACGAGTTCTTGGTAGGACATTTGTTCTTCCGGCCGTTCGAAATCTAGTCCGTCTTCGGTAGGAATTTGATAGATTCGTTTGCCGATCCATTTAGCATAGAAGACACCTGAAATGACAATCGGAATCGCGAACAGCAATCCCCAAGCGATCATTTTGCCGATATCGACACCGAAGATGCCAGCGACGCCTAAAGGTCCAGGAGTCGGTGGTACGGCATGATGCGTAGCGACCAACCCGATAGCAAGAGCAACGCCAAGTGTGATAACGGATTTACCTGTTTTTCGTGACAGCGCTTTCACTAACGGGTTAAGAATGACAAATGCAGAGTCTACAAAAATAGGAATCGATACGATATAGCCGGCAATGGCCATAGCCCATTCTTCTTTTCGTTTTCCGACGAAACGGATTAAGCTGTACGCGAGACGCTCAGCTGCTCCAGAAACTTCTAAAATACGACCGATCATGACTCCGAATCCGATAACAATTCCGATAGAGCCAAGTGTGCTTCCGAATCCTGAAGAAATTGAGGCAGAAACTTCTATCGGATTCATGCCACCGATTAATCCGGTCAATGATGCGGCGATAATTAAAGCTAGAAAAGCATGAATCTTTGTTTTCAAAACGAGAAAGATTAAAGCAGCTACACCAATAACGAGACCTAAGATCATTTGCATTTCTGGCGACATACGGATTCCTCCAATTTAGTTGTAATGGGTCGGTAAAGGGGAGAATGGCTCTCCCTTTATCGAAAGGTATTTCACAATGATTCTTCTGTAAATTTTGGTGCGTATTCTGCAGCTAGCTTAATGCACTCTTCCATGCTGACGCTGGATGCGATATTCTTCCATGCGATGTCAAATGCAGTCCCGTGATCAACGGAGGTGCGTAAAAATGGAAGGTTGTTCGTAATTGAGATCGTGCGATGGAAGTCGGTCATCTTCGCCGCGATATGGCCTTGATCGTGGTAGAGGGCAAGGACCGCGTCGTATTTGCCGTTCAACGCTTGGAAAAATACTGAGTCAGCCGGGACCGGACCATAAGCATCAATTCCGTCTTTCTTTGCAGCTTCAATTCCCGGTGCGATTTCATTCACCTCCTCCATGCCGAACAGACCGCCTTCACCACTATGTGGATTCAACCCAGCAACTGCGATTTTTCTGTTTTCGACACCAAGACGTTGCAATGCGACGTCACAACGGTTCAGATAGTCTTGTACCCGTTCTTTCGTCATTTGCGAAATTGCTTCTTTCAATGAAACATGGCGAGTCAGGAAGAAAATTCTCATGCCGTTCACTTGGAACATTGTGAGTGGATCTGCTGCTCCACCAAGGTCTTCCAGCATTTCAGTGTGTCCAATGTAAGGAACTTCAGCGGCTTTCAATGATTCTTTATTGATTGGCGTCGTAGCAAGTGCAGACACTTCGCCATTCATTGCGAGTTCAACCGATTTTTTAATGAATTCGAAAGCGGCACGTCCACATTGGGCTTGAACTTGACCAGGTTGTAATTCGTCCATATTAATATTCTCCATGTCCAATACATCAATCGTACCGAATTCGTACTTTCCTTCTCCAGGTTCGCTGATAATGTTTACACCCAAGTTTACTTCAGTGATGTCAATTGCTTTTTTAATTACCTCTACATCGCCCACGACGAGTGGATTACACATATTGTAAATTTCCTTTTTAGCCAGTGATTTCACTGTGATCTCTGGCCCGATTCCTGCAGCGTCGCCCATTGGGATAGCGATGATGTTCAGTTTGTCTGTCATTATTACACACTTCCTTCATGATTTTTTGTTTGTAAAAATGAAATACATTTGTAAATTGAATGCTTTTCTCCGACCATGCCACCTTTTGTCACTACTGGGATGCCGTCGAAGCTGCCGCCGATGAATTTTCCATATGCGGCTAACGGGATGACTTCCTCGTGCAGCTGAATGGCTTCGGCATCGCTGACGGCAAATAATGCTGCAGTGACATCACCGCCACTTGAAAATGTCCCATCGATTTTGATAGTACTGTTTTGGATGATTGTATGTGTTACTTTAGCTAGCCCGGTCGTAATTCGCTTTGCTATTAATTCCTCAGTGGTGTTTTCTTTCTTGGCAATCTCGGCTAATGGTAAACGTCTTGAAGTCGGAGAAAGGGTTGTAATGATCAATACTTTTTCTTCTTTTAATTTTGTCAAAC
Organism: Sporosarcina pasadenensis; assembly: GCF_047228845.1. Taxonomy (NCBI): domain Bacteria; kingdom Bacillati; phylum Bacillota; class Bacilli; order Caryophanales; family Caryophanaceae; genus Sporosarcina; species Sporosarcina pasadenensis. The sequence continues at coordinate 176,573 of NZ_JBFEGM010000005.1, read as the reverse complement.
CTTCTTCAATGGCCCGCGAGATTTCCCGATCCCATTTATCGGTCATCGTCGCTAATTGTTCCGCGTCGACATAGACAGGAGAAGAATTCGTCTTGTCTATCAGATAGCGCAATTGTCGTCCAGTCATCCCGGTAACACTTCCGATTGTTGCAATATATTTGCTTTCATGCAGGCTTCTTCTTGCCAATACGCGCGCAAATGAGGCCGAAAGTGGGCCGGGGTCTACAGGGAAAAGGATTTGTCCTTCCATAGATGCCATAGACTCAGCGATATCGCTGATTTCTTCATTCGTGACAGCGTCCACTACAATGATTCTCTTTCCATTTTTAATTAAGGCCTGTAAGGAGGAAGTAATGCGAGTTGTCCCTTGCAAAACATCCCCTAATCCGATATGTCCGACTTCATATTCACTTTGCTCTTCAATGACTGCCGGTACATACGATTTCCTAATGGGATTCAAAGGGTCTTTTGCTACATCCGTTTCTTGGACAGGCACTCCTTCGACTAATAAATACCCGCCAGACGTCACCCTGCCAGAATCCGGATATGATGCCACGACGATCGCAACGCTGTCCTCTCCGGTCTTTTCCAACATCGCATCGATTTCCGAACCGATATTCCCGCGAATTGTACTATCTATTCGTTTGGTGATCACATCTGCTCCCCATGACGAAAGCTGATTATATGTATGGCGAACCCGCTCATCGGCGGTAGAGGGGGAGACATAGCGACTATCTGTATCAACGCAGATTGAAGTGAATTTATTGGAAGTAGGCACTTTTCCCCCGAACACAATGGTGGCGCTTTGAAACCCGGCCTCCGCCAGCCTCACTCCTGTTGCATTCGCCCCTGTTAAGTCATCTGCTATAATTCCAATTTTCATATTTCCACCTGCTCTGAAATGATAATATCAACCGATTCATTGTATTTTTCCAAGATATCATCCGTGATGTTATAGTCTGTAATGATTGTTGAAACAACCTCAAGATTACAGATTTTCGAAAAAGATTTTTGATTGAATTTCGTAGAATCAGCCACAAGGATGATTTGTCCAGCCGTTCTGATCATTGCCCGTTTTAAAGATGACTTTTCTATCGAAGGCGTTGTAACGCCAAACGTCGAATGAATCGCATTGGCTCCCAAGAAGAATAAATCGACATGGAGGGAACTCAATATATCTTTTGTTAACGAGCCGTAGAGAGTTCCGGTCTCCGTCTGAAGCCGTCCACCGATTACAATGACTTCTAGGCGACTCTCCATTAGTTCAGCGGCAATTTTAATATCGTTTGTAATAACTGTGATATGCTCACGGGACTTTAACAGCTTTGCAATTTCAAGCGTTGTTGTTCCGGAGTCCAGCAATACAGTCATACCCTCGCTCACAAACGAAATCGCTTTTACTGCAATCGCTTTCTTTTCTTCGACGGCCAAAACCGATTTTGAGGCGAATGTCCTTTCTCGAATAAGAGCCTGGGTTAGGATAGCTCCGCCATGTGTACGTATTAGCTTATTCTGCTTCTCCAATACATCAAAATCACGTCGAATCGTCATCGGGGTCACTTCAAGCATATCGGCTAACTGAGCGATTTCAGCCTTCCCATACGATTCCAGAATAGCTATTATTTTTATTCTTCGTTCTTTTGGAGACATCTCAAAGCCACCTACTCCACAATGTTCATATCTAACACTTCGAAATGTTAGTTATGAACATTATTATGGTTCTATTTATTGTGTAAGTCAACAATTATTTGACCATTCTGACCAGTTGTTATAATTGGGTATTGTGCGGTGAAGGACGCTTCGAGGAGTTAATCAAGTGAGCACTCTTTAATTCATAACATTATGTTTTTGACAATGCATATATGTTCACACCCTAATGAGGGTGAACTCTTCTTCAGACGAATTGTCAAATCAATGTGGTACCTGCATACGCTTTGTCGGGGTATTTCCGATGACTTGCCAACCGGCAGGCGTTTCTGACCCACATTTGAATACCGGCAATCGCTAGAGGATCCGAATTAAAAAAGAATGTTATACCGAAGAAATGTTGTAAAAAAGAAGGAGATTAGTCGCTATTTGTCGAAATAGACAAATAAGACTAAAAGGGGGTTATTATCTTGGATATTAGTAGACTTAGACAATTTATTAATAATCTTGATGTAAATGAAGTAGACTCAGTTTCGGTAAAATTAGTACAAAAGATTAATGCCGATTATGAAGTGTATGAACCTACCGTGCGTCGTCCAGTTAGAGAAGATTTGAAGAACTTGTACTCTGAAGTTTTTCAAACAAGATTATTTGAACTTCCCCAAGAGGATTACAACCCAAATTTAGGTCAAGACGGTTATCTCTCTATTGCTAATTTGGATGTTGCTCATGTAAACCGTACTATAATCGAGTTAGAGTCAGAGGAAAACATCCACGGCGATATGGCTGAACTTGACCTTGAAACAATAAACTTTTATTGCATAAGACTTGAGCATGATAATAAATGTGCTTATATATTTAGAAGGTTTACGAAAATGAAGAAAATCAGACAGGGTATATTGGGAATTCTAGAAGATAACTCATTAAGAAAAGTAAACAACGAACTATTTATAGGACTGGATAGAGATATAGATATTTTAGTGTTTGAAAATGAAATGTTAATCATTAATAGATTTGCGTTACAAACAATATTCAATTTGCAAGACTATTTTACCGATAGAGCTACCGAGGCATTGCAACAAATTCAAAGAGGGAATGTGATTGAGAACTTCGACGAATTTAGAGAAGATTGCTTAAATGATAGGCAAGCTTCTAAAAGAATTACAAAGATAATAAATACTCCTGGTCGAATCGAAGGTTTTTTAGAAATGGCGCATTTATTACCCTATGTAATTGCAGAAGCCGATTTGGATATTGAGTTAAATGAAAATGGACAAATAGTATACACACGAAACAGACAGGTACGAAGTCAAATACTTTTCTGTATTGCTGATGGATATTATTTATCTCTCATGTTAGGTCGAGTAGGTGAGGATATTTCATAGTTTTAGAAAGGAGAATAAGTTTGAGGATTTCCCGAGTAATTCAAAAAGTACTCTTTTACCTTTCTTCTTTCATTCCATTGTATATACTGCTTTTTATCCAAAACATACAAATTCTTGATTCTTCAGGTAATCTACTTGCTTTCAAGGAAATTTCAAATCAATTTTTGAAAACTAGCCCTTCCGTGTCTGTTTTTTGGGTTGGTTTGTTGGTTTTGTTTTTGCTATCTTTATTTGGAGTAGGTTTATTTTTTTTAGTTTATACTAAAACAGAAGGAAGAGTAGGTCAAATAACAGATACGGGCTTAGTTAGAGAAGATACAATGGGTTATATAGTTACCTATATTGTCCCATTAATTTCCATGGATATCCATAGTGGCAGAAGTCTAATTATTAATTTTCTACTCTTTGCTATCATAGGAACATTTTACGTAAGAAATGACCAGTTATTTATGAACCCTTTATACAATGTTTGTGGATATAATGTGTTTTCATCAGAAGAGAATATTTATATTACAAAGATAAGTAAATCAAAACTAAAAATCATTGCCAAGAGAAATATATCTGTAAGGAAAGTAAATTTAGTTGGAGATATTTATCTGGTATCTGAACATCAATCAAAATCCGAAAATCATGATGATTTATATAAGTAAACAAAGGATGACGGAAAGCAGCTACAATTTTGAGAGGTCGGCAAATCGAAGCCTGGTTCTGAATGTCTTAGAACCAGGCCTTTTTCTTACTCCCACTTACACTTTTAACCCGTCCAAAACAGTAGACGTGAATTTCCGGATCTCGACGACGGGATCGAGCCGGTGGCCAAAGATGATCCAGTCGTAAATCGTTCCTCTCATGCAGCGGGTGATGAGCATGGAAATGGCTTCATCGGTCAAGTCATTCCTGAATTCTCCGGCTTGGATTCCTTCCTTTACAAGGAAGTGGATGATCCTGTACAAGTTCCGGTTCGGGTCGGACAAATAGTGGTCTTGTTCGATGGTGAGGGAAAGGGCGCTCATACATTTTTAAGAGTGGGGAAGCCAATCAAATCGATATTTGATTGGCTTTTGGTTGTATATAAATGTGTTTTATTGAATTGTTATAAATGCACCGTACACAGGCACCCGTACTACGTGTAGTGATAGATAACCCGAAGGCAAGTATTTGGTACGGGGGACCGGCAGATTCATTCGTAGCAGCTAAAAAGGAAAACCTGCAGGCTTAACAATCAAAAAATGCAGATAAAATTGATACGAAATCGGGATCAGCTCTAGCCATGTCTGCAGGACTAGGAGAATCTGCTATTGGGATCACTTTTATGCACAACGGATTATGACATGTTGAAGAAGGCTTTACTAATATCAGTGTTGTTGCTCTTGAAGATGGAACATGGTATTTAACTGCTACTATTGGCATTATCGGAGGTGCACCCGAATTGGAGGCAGCAAAAAGTATTTGTTGATTGGGCTTTAACTAAAGAAGCCCAGGAAATTGGATAACAATTTCGGTTCATACCAATTCCCGACTGGATGCGGTTATTGAATAATTTGCACCTAATATCAGGTATTTGCAAACGGGCTGGATTATTTGCTACAAAAGCTAAATAGTAATATGAGTGTAGTGTAGGAATGAACTTGAAGTACGGTCATAAAACGCGCGTCGCACCTCAGTTCTCAAAACGTTAATCTGCAAAAATTTACAGCCATTTCCCGAGTTTGTAGGGAAGGAAATTTTGTTGTTATCCATTGTCTCTTTAAACCACTGTATAGTAGCTTGCAAAACATAGGGATTATAAGTTTTCGAAACTGAATACTAGCTCTTTAAAACTAGCAGGTAATTCATATATCTAATAGAAGAGTCAAAAAAATGATAATAGAGTTGTAAGTATACATTGATTTTTCTGTATTTGGGGATGATAATGAATTAGTAGCTTAATGGAAAAAGACAGAATATCAATTGGAAATTAACCAAAAGGAGAGATATGTGATGAATAAAGAAAAGGCCTTTATCGATTTGTACCAATTACTGATTTTCTATTCAGAAAACCGGGATTTACCAGTTCCCGAAGATTTTAATTTTTTTGATGAGATTAAGAAGAAATGTGCAATTCTAGAATTGGATTTCGAAACTATTAGTAAGGAATTTAATCTATAAAAGAAGGTTGGGGGGAGCAATATGGGGATTAAGCTACAGGATGTGTTGAAATTAGGAGGTTTTGCGGATTGCCGTGTTATGACGGGACATTGCAGTCTAGACCGTGAAATTGAGACTATAACAGTTTTGGAAGTCCCCGAAGTTGCTAAATGGGTGAAAGGAAATGAATTGATACTCACGTCCCTATATGCGGTAAATGATGATGTGGAAGCTCAAATTACCCTAATTGAACGTTTGCATACTGCTGGTGCTACGGCCTTGGCAATTAAACCTTCCAATTTTATTAAAGAGATATCTCAAGATATTATAGATTACGGAAACCGTATTGATTTTCCAATTATCGAGATTCCAGAACATATCAAGTATTTGGATATCATGTCTCCTGTCATGCATGCCTTGTTTGACAAAAAAGTAGTGCTGCAAGAGGACCTGGAGCGTGCGACGAAAATCTTGGACGAACTAACTCTTGAAGAACAGGGCATTCATGTGTTTGCGAAAAACCTAGAATTACTTGTGAAGAGTGAGATTACCATTGAAAGTGAGTTATCTTCAGTTGCCTCCTATACTCACCAGAAAACTTTGGAGGAATTGAAAGCTGATAAGAAAATGGAATTGTCAATAGTTCAGCGACCTTTACAGATGAACCGTGAGCAGGAGGGACAAGAAACGCCCTGCGTTATAGTTCCGATCATTGTAGAAGGAGAGTACTTGGGCAATATTACAAGTTGGGGCAAATACAATCAACACTTGGCAACTGACTTAGCTATTCTTGAAAAGGCTGCCAAGTTACTATCTTTTGAATTCTTAAAGAAAAAAGTTAAGTTGGATATAGAACAGCAATACGAGAGCGATTTTATTAGAGAATTGCTGTTCAGCCATAATATTCGGGAAAAAAGCGTGGTTGAATGGGGCGGGAATTATCGAATTACAAGACATTGCCATTATGTCAGTTTTCTGTTTAGCGTACAAGATTGCAGGACGCAAAACAAGCATTATCAGATTTTGAAAAATTACAAGCTTACTAATCTACTGAAGAGAGTCAGGAAGAATGTCCTGGTCGGTACAATTCGAAATGGTATTTGTTTGATCATAGAAGTTGGCGAGGAAGAAGCGGTTGCCCCTTTAGCAAAAGAATATTATCAGAAAATTGCTGGGCAGATAGGAAGAAAGTATCGACTTTTTTTAGGTGTCGGAAGAGTTGCAATGGGGTTAAAAGGTATACAGCAAAGCTTCTTGCAGGCGGAGAAAGCTTTGTATTTTAGTGAAAGAACAAGTGGGAACCATATTTCTTATTATGATGCCCTTGGAATCTACCGGTTAATTTACTCTGTTGATAGTGAGAAAGAGCTTGAAAGTTTTTATAATGAAACTATTGGTAATTTATTGAAAACAGACAAAAGCAATGAACTATTGCAAACCATGGTGACTTACTTTGAATGCAATGAAGTGCTAAAAGATTCGGCCGATGCGCTTTTTATTCACGTCAACACTTTAAAATATCGACTAAATAAAATTGAAGAACTGACAGGCTTCTCCCTGAAAAAATCGGAAGATAAGCTAAATTTGTTTGTGGGACTAAAGATATATGATCTGTTGCAACAAGAAACAGTTCAATTTTAGAATTGTGTATTAAGACAAAGAGAATATGGTTTATTTGTCGGTTATATACATTACGAGGGTTTTAAAATTAGTGTATTATTAGATTATTCACTATTGTAAAGGCTTTCAAAAGAAAAAACATTTGAAAAACAGGAAGAGAGGGTGGGCATTATGAAAATGAGAAATTGGCTTATGCTTCTGGCACTCGCAGCGCTTTTAATCTTGGGAGCTTGCAGTAAGTCTAGCGGAAGTGAATCAGATAGTAGTGGAAGCGCTGACTTTCCTACAATGAAGATTACATTTTCACATAATCAGCCGCTAGAAAGTCCGGAACACGCAGGTGCTGCTAAGTTCAAAGAAATCGTTGAGGAAGGTTCTGGTGGCAAGATTACGGTTGATGTCTATCCAGCGTCACAATTAGGAAGCTTGCGTGAGCAAGTGGAATCGACACAAATGGGAGAAATCGACATCACTATGCAGCCAACTGCAGTCGTGACACCTTTTGTTGATGATGTGAAGATTGGCGACTTGCCATATCTATGGCCTGCCGAAGCTGACAAAATGTATGAGGTACTTGATAGTGAAGTAGGGGATGAAATCCTTACCACTTTAGATCAAGGCGGCTTCAAAGGTCTAGGCTTCTGGCCGGGCGGCTACAAGTTGATGACAACTAAAAACACAGCCATCAAAAGCCCTGCCGATATGAAAGGTTTGACAATGCGTGTTATGGAATCTCCTCTTTTAATTGAACAATACAAAGTATGGGGAGCTACTGCAATACCAGTACCTTATGCTGAAGTATATAATTCACTTCAGCAAGGAATTGTTGATGGACAAGAAAACCCGCTTCAGACTGTTTTCTTAAATAATTACCATGAGGTGCAAAAAAATGTTATCGAAACATTCCACGGTTCTATGACTTACTTGTTGATGGCTAACAAAGGCTGGTTTGATGGATTAGCACCGAATGTTCAAGAGCTTATTCAAAAAGCAGATGAAGAAGGCAAAAAAGAAGCGCGTCAAGTATTAAAGGAAAAAGAAGACGATTACCGCCAGCAAATCATTGATTCAGGTGTGGAGTACTATAAGCTTACTGATGATGAAATTGCCGCCTTCCATGAGCTTTCAGAACCATTTTGGGATGAAATATACAATACAGCAGAGCAAAAAGAATTGCTAAAAAAAGTCAAAGAAAAGATTTCGCAAGTGTCAAAATAACCTAAAAAAAGGCCGAGAGAGTGTTGTGATTATATAGCTTCTCTTGGCTTGTTTTTTCTAAAGGAGAGTTGTATAAGAGATGCAGATCCTAAAAAAGGCTGAGGATGCTTTTGTTGGTATTACTCTTTTAGTTGCCACCGGATTGCTGTTTGTCAATATAATATTACGGTACTTTTTTGCAGCTAATACAACTTGGGCTGAGGAATTTATACGGTATGCGATGATCTGGATAGCTTTTATCGGCTCAAGTATTTGTTTTAGAAGAGGTATCCATGTTGGGGTTGACTTGCTGTTGAATTCTTTAAAAGCAAAAGGTAAGCGTTTGCTGAATGTTTACATAAATATTTTGGCAATTATCTTCATGGGCTTCCTAGTCAAGTTCGGTGTGGATTTAGTAATGTTTAGTATGAGTACAGGACAGATAACACCATCTTTAAAAATTAAATTATATTGGATTTATTTGGCGATACCATTAGGAGCGGCTCTTTCCATTCTCCACATAGCAATCAATACTATCCAAATAATTCGAAATCAAAACATCAAGAGTGAGAGGAGTTGAAAATATGCTAATCTTATTAGCAATGTTAATTTTATTATTCTTGTTTACTAGTGTACCTATTTTCATCTCACTCGGATTAGGTGCATTCCTTTCTGTGCTTCTATTAAGTGACACTCAACCTATGGTACTAATTCAACGGTTATTTGGCGGAATTGATCAATTTTCACTCATGGCTTTGCCGTTTTTCATCTTGGCCGCCAATTTAATGGATGGGGGAGGATTATCCGATCGGATCCTTCGTTTCTCCAGGGCACTGGTTGGCCACTTGGCGGGAGGAATTGCATTAACCGCGCAAGTAGCTAGCATGTTTTTTGGTGCCTTGTCCGGGTCTAGTCCGGCAACCGTTATTGCGATTGGGAAAGTAATGTATCCCGAGCTAATACGCGGCGGTTATGGAAAAAGCTTTTCCGGAGGATTGCTTGCATCGGCGGGGGCGATATCTCTCATTATTCCACCTAGTATTACATTAATCATTTTTGGTTCGGTTACGGGAGTTTCCGTAGGGAAACTATTCATTGCTGGTATTGGTGCAGGGTTAGTCATGGGGTTTGTCTCCATCATCTACATTTATTTGTATGCAAAGCGAGAAAAACTACCAAGGGATAAACGTGCATCTGGAAAAGAAGTAGGCAGAACTTTTTTACAGGCATTTTGGGCATTGATGATCCCGGTTATCATTTTGGGTGGTATTTATACAGGGATATTCAGCCCCACAGAAGCGGCTGGAGTTTCTGCCATCTACGCATTATTTGTAGGACTGTTCATTTATAGAGAATTAAACTTCAAAAGTATTTTTTCAATTTGTAAAGAATCAGCCATTACATCTGCCCAAGTCCTAGTTTTAGTGGCAGCGGCTCAAGTGTTGGGTTGGGTATTGACGAGAGAAAGATTGCCTCAACTAGTAGTTGAAGTAATTACTGAAAATATCCATTCTGCTTGGATGTTCTTGTTGGTTTTAAATATTATTCTATTACTCATGGGCATGTTTATGGAAGGTGTAGCCGCTATCATTGTGACGGCGCCTCTAGTCTACCCGGCAGCTATGGCATTGGGCATCGATCCGGTTCATTTAGGTGTCGTTGTCATAGCGAATTTAGCAATTGGTATGTATACACCACCGTTTGGAATGAATATTTTTGTCACCCAAACCATTACAAAAATCGGGCTTAGTGAAATGATGCCCGGTATATTCAGATTTTTAGCAGTCAACTTGGTTGGATTGCTTCTCGTCACGTATATACCGGAATTGTCATTATTCCTTGTGAACTTACTGAATTAAAATCTTAGATAGACCTAGAGGAGGTATTAATGGATTGAGCGTTTCCGTATCGTTTGTAGCTACTGGAGATAGTTTTATAACCAGAAGACTGCCAGAAAATAAAAAAACGGATCAGAAAGGGATTGCAGAGCTAATCCGTTCCGCCGATGTCCGGTTTACCAATTTTGAAGTTACTACCCCGGGAAGAGATGCACCGCCATCTGCATTTAGCGGGGGGACCTGGGCGTCTGCGGAAGAATATGTTATCGAAGATCTTCTGTGGTTTGGATTTAATTGTGTCAATCTAGCAACCAATCATACATTGGATTACCTATATGAAGGATTAGCTAATACGCAAAAGGGATTGGAAAAACGTGGATTGCGGTATGCGGGGGCAGGACGCAATTTAGCGGAAGCTGCGTCTCCCGTCTACTTGGAAACACATAATGGCCGTGTCGCCTTAATCGGCACGACATCCACATTTCATGAGAGCTGGATGGCGGGAAACCAACGGAGAGATTGCCAAGGTCGTCCCGGCGTGAATGGGCTGCGGTACCAAACAGTTTATCAAACGACATCAGATAAACTTAAAATCCTCACGGAAATTGCGGATCAGACGGGTGTCAACGATCAACGGAATCTTGACAAACTAGAGGGATTTGCAACGGACGATACTGATAGACATATAGAGTTCGGCTCTTATGTATTTGAAACATCAAGCCAAACAGGGAGCTATCGTGTAGTGAATGAATTGGATATGGACCGAGTCATCCAAACTATTCATGACGCGAAACGTCAAGCCGACTATGTACTTGTCAGCTTTCATTCACATGAAATGGAAGGAGTACATAAAAACAAACCAGCCGACTTCATGGTGGAGGCGAGCAGACGGTTCATTGATGCAGGCGCCCATGCAGTTCTAGGCCACGGTCCGCATATTTTACGCGGTTTGGAAATCTACAAAAATAGACCTATTTTTTATAGTCTAGGCAATTTTATTTTTCAAAATGACACAGTGGAGAAGCTACCCGCTGATTTCTATGAAAAATATAGTCTAAATGATGAACACACCGTTGCAGATGCCTTGGATAAAAGAAGTCAAAATGGGAAAATTGGATTAGGAATCAACCCTGATGTATGGGAGTCAGTTATCGCGAAGTGGGAAATGACTGACGGTAAGCTGACTCAATTGACACTTCATCCAATTGAGATGGGTTTCGGAACTCTTCGATATCAGAGAGGGTGGCCGGAACTCTCAAACAGGTCAGAAATCATTTCTAACCTGCAAAGCTTGTCCGCACCATTCGGCACAAGCATTAGATGGGAAAATGGAATGGGCATTGTTTCTCTTAATTGAGAAGTAGTGCCTTTTCTATTTTGCGTATTCTAAGCTTAAATTCTCTTCGATATGAAAGAACTTCCCGGGTAACCGTCAACTAATCGTTCGGAGAATTTGAATAGTCTATTGGTTATTGTCTATATCCACTATGAATTCCTTCAACTGCTGTCCAAATCGATGTGAACTTTCAGATTCTTCGTGTAATAAAATAGGATTAAGAGATGTAACCAAAAGGGGGGGGTTCTCTTTGAATTTGAAGCGCTTACAAAAATCGATTGATGTAATGGCTCAATTTACGAAAGGAGGACAGGGAATCAATCGACTCGCGTACACGAAAGTCGAACAAAACGCAAGAAACTATATAATAAAGCAATTGAAAGAAGAGGGAATGACGGTTCGCGTGGATGCAGTCGGAAATGTAATAGCCCGACGAGATGGATTTGTGAGGGGGCTTCCCGCTGTTGCGATGGGGTCCCATATAGATTCTGTTTATGACGCAGGTAAATACGATGGTGTTGCAGGTGTGATAGCCGCTTTGGAAGTCATTCGTTCATTAAATGAGCAAAATATACAAACACTGCATCCAATTGAAATTTTAGTGTTTGCATGTGAGGAATCATCCAGATTCGGCGTGTCTACATTGGGAAGCAAAGCAGTGGCCGGTTTATTGAAGATAGAAGAGGTCAGTTCTTTAGAAGATTGCAATGGTGTTTCAATAGCCCAAGCCTTCGAGGAGAATGGTTTGGATGTTCATCGAGTAAAGGAAGCTGTTCTCCACCCTGATCACTATAAATCTTTTATAGAATTGCATGTAGAGCAAGGGCCCATTTTAGAGAAAGAACAACTTGATGTTGGTATAGTCGCCGCGATTGCGGGTCCGACGCGCTATCGTATTATAGTCAAAGGTCAGGCTTCACATTCTGGTACAACACCGATGAATTATAGAAAGGATGCTTTGCTCGGTGCGGCAGAAATCGCGTTAGAAATAGAACGGGCGGCAAGTAGTGAGAGTTCAAAAGGAACGGTTGGCACTGTAGGTGTATTGAACATTAAGCCAGGGGGTATGAATATTGTTCCTGGCGAGGCCTACATGGATATAGATATTCGGGGTATTGACGTTACCTCTAAAAAGGTCGTTATAGATGCTTTAAAAGCTGTAATAAATCGAGTCACTCAGACAAGGGGATTACAAATATCTAGCCAATTATTAACGAGTGAACAGCCAGTCCATATGGATAGTGCCACCATTTCAGACTTGGAAGTCATCTGCAAGGAGCAGAACATCCGCTATAAAGTAATGCCGAGCGGCGCAGGGCATGATGCGATGAATATGGCCGTACTCTGTCCTTCTGGGATGATTTTTGTTCCTTCACAAGACGGGTTAAGCCATAACCCAAATGAATTTACTTCAGCTGAGCAAATTGGAAAAGGAACAGTGATTCTTCAAGAGTATATTTTGAAAAGCGCGATCGCGGCCTCTGTCGAACGAAACCAACCGAACCGAATTTATAGCTCATGAGTCTAAAAGAATAAAGGAAGTGAAACAAATGGAAGTTAATCAACTACCAATTTTGTCTAATGTTCAAGTGAGCGCAAGATATTGGCATATGGTCGTATCGGCTCCAGGGTTGGTAAATCGGATTCAACCGGGACAGTTTTTCAATATATTATGCGAAACGACATTTCCGTTTTTGCGACGTCCGTTTAGTATTTATCGAATTAATAAAGAAGAAGAAACGATTGAGTTTTTATATTTAGTACAAGGCGATGGAACGAAAAAAATGACTGAATTTAAAGCGGGGGAGAAAGTAGATGTGTTTGGTCCGCTGGGAGTTGGCTTTACTCTAGAGAAGGATTGGGAAACGGTGCTTCTGTTAGCCCGTGGCGTAGGAATTGCCACTCTGGCTGCTTTGGCTCAGGAAGCATCCAATCAAAACAAAAAATGTATTGCCATTCTTAGTGCGCGAAGCCACAACGATCTTCTCGCGACCGAAACGCTTCAAGGGCTAGGTGCTGAAGTGTACAAGGTGACGGAAGAAGACGGGAATAGCGGCGTTGAATACGTAGAACAGTTAATAGAAAACATCTTGGCAGAGCAGCGAGTGGATGCGGGTTTTACTTGTGGATCGAAAAGGCTGTCGAAATTGCTGCAAGCTGTCACTCGAAAATATATAATACCTTCCCAGATCGCATTGGAAGAACATATGGCTTGCGGAATGGGAGCTTGCTTTGCATGTGTCTGTGACATTCGCAGTGAAAATGCGACCCAATCGGTCAGGGTTTGTACAGAAGGTCCAGTATTTGATCTCGACAAGGTGGTGATGGCATGAATAGCCAAGTAAAGTTAAATGTCGACATTGGCGGTTTGAATCTGAAAAATCCAATCATGCCTGCTTCAGGCGCTTTTGGACATGAAATGGAGAAAGTGTTAGATTTCAACAAGCTTGGCGCTCTTGTGCCGAAGAGTATTACCATGCATCCTCGAGGAGGAAACCCGACGCCGCGTGTCTGTGAGGTAACGGCAGGCATGATTAATTCAATTGGCATTCAAAGCAAGGGTTTGGAATACTACTTGAAAGAAATAATACCGGCTTATAGCAAATATGATTCTCCTCTTATAGCAAGTATTTCTGCTGATTCTTTAGATGAGTTTGCGGAGATGTCAGATATTATAGGCAACCATCCAGATGTATCGGGTATTGAACTAAATATTTCATGTCCTAACTTGGAACAGGATGGAAAAGCGTTCGGAATGGATGCGGACATTTCTTATCAATTGGTGAAACAGGTCAAGAGTGTAACGAATGTTCCGATCATTGCCAAACTGTCGCCAAATGTGACGAGCATTCAAGAGATTGCAATTGCCTGTGAAAAGGGTGGAGCTGATGCGTTGACAGTTGCAAATACACTACTTGCCATGGCAATTGACATTCATACAATGAAACCGAAAATCGGAAATGTTATGGGAGGAATTTCGGGTCCAGCCATCAAGCCGATTGTAGTTCGGATGATCTATCAAGTCTATCAAGTAACGGAAATACCAATTATTGGTTGCGGAGGTGTCATGAACGCGGAAGATGCTATAGAAATGATTATTGCGGGTGCGACAGCGGTTCAAGTCGGCACAGCCAGCTTCATTCACCCAACCATAATGGTTGATATCATTGAGGAGATCGAACTGTTTATGCGAGAAAAAGGCATGAATGATATCCATGAGTTAATTGGTGCAATTCATCATCAACAAAAGGGTTCGTTCATTAAATTAGGATAGGAGGAATTACGATGAAATGGGATCATGTCATTCTAAATGGCCAAATTGTAACGGAAGACGAAACATACCCAGGCAATATATATATAAAGGACGGTAAAATCACAGCAATTACGAACGAGCAATTAGAAGGTGAGGCAAATGAAACTACAGATGCAACAGGTTTGTATATCTTGCCAGGCTTGATAGACACTCATGTCCATTCACGGGATGGAGGCGCTACACATAAAGAAGATTTCCGTCATTCAACGCAGGCTGCCGCTGCGGGAGGAATTACGACCATCTTTGAAATGCCGAATACCTATCCGCCGATTAGCAATAAAGAAAACTTTGAAAGACAATCCGCCAACTTCCTGTCCAAGGCATTTGTGAATTTTGGAATTTGGGGCATTTGCTTGGGAGATTTAAACATCGATGATTTAAAAGATTTAGATAAACTGGGCGTCATTGGCTTTAAGTATTTCTGGGGTTATGCGGTCAATAAAGAAAACTATCAACTGGTTTACAATTATGAAGAAGGTATGGAAAATGTTATACCTCCTTGTGATGACGGTGAAGTTTACCGCATGTTTGAGGAAGTTGCGAAAACTGGAAAAATAATTGCGATTCACGCAGAAAACAGTGAATTGATCAATCATTTAACGAAACGGGTAAAAGCTGAAGGCGGGAATTCCTATGAAGATGCGCTTCGGGCACGCCCAGCATTAGCGGAAGAGCTTACAATCGGCACAGGAATTGCTTTGGCTAAAGAGACTGGTGCGCATCTTCATATTCTGCATGTCAGCTCCGGAGGAAGCCTTGATCAAATTGCACTGGCTCAAGAAGAGGGATATCCGATAACAGCCGAAACTTGTCCACATTATCTATTCTTGACAAACGAAGATTTTGAAACTAAAGGATCCATGATGAAAGTGTATCCTCTAGTAAAATACCAAGACGACCAGAATCGTCTATGGGATGCGATTGAGGATGGAACAATCAGTTTAGTTTGCTCAGATCATGCCCCTCACACTTTGGCGGAAAAGCAAATGGACATTTGGAATGCGCCTGCCGGCATGTGCGGTGTAGAAGCGCTAGCTCCTTTAATGCTGAATGAGGTTTCTGAAGGGAGATTGGGCCTGCAGGATATTGTTTCCCTTTTATCTACCAATCCTGCAAAACTATATGGAATCTATCCGCTAAAAGGTTCTATTATGGCAGGGGCAGATGCGGATCTTACTCTTGTTGATATGGAAAAAGAACATATTATTCGCATGGAAGAGCTACACAGCAAAAGTAAAGTGACAGCTTTTGATGGAACAAGAGTAAAAGGAATGCCAGTCCGGACCATTGTAAATGGCGTTACAGTAATGGCGAATGGCAAAATCCTCTCATCCGAACCGACTGGGCAGCTTGTAACCCCCGAACGTAAAGGAGATGTGAATTACAATGAATAATTATCAAAAATCTTTAGATCTTCATGAAAAGTGGCAAGGGAAATTAGAAATTGCGCTTAAAGCTCCTATTAATAATTCGGAGGATCTCAGTCAGGCATACTCTCCAGGAGTGGCAGGTCCCTGTGTTGAAATTGCCAAGGACAGAGAATTGATCTATAAATATACGATGAAAGGCAATACGGTGGCCGTTATCAGTAATGGAACAGCTGTCCTAGGCCTGGGCGATATTGGACCGGAGGCCGCAATCCCGGTAATGGAAGGGAAATCTGCACTTTTTAAACGGTTTGCAGGGATTGACTCTGTTCCCCTGTGCCTAGATACACGCGATGCTGAAGATTTCATCCGTACAGTTAAAAACCTTGCTCCTGTATTTGGTGGCATTAATTTAGAAGATATTGCGACCCCTGATTGTTTTTATATAGAAGAACGTTTGAAAGAAGAATTGGACATCCCTGTTTTTCATGATGATCAGCATGGAACAGCGATCGTTGTAGCTGCTGCCTTGTTGAATGCTGGAAAACTTGTAGACAAAGAAATAAGTGAGATGAAAATTGTAATTAATGGGGCGGGTGCAGCAGGTATTGCGGTTGCAAAGCTGTTGCATTCATTCCAAGTTAAAGAAATCATCGTTTGTGACACAAAGGGGGCTATTTATAAAGATCGGCCGCTTGGTATGAACGCATTGAAAGACGTGCTTGCTGAATTTACAAATCTCCAACGCAAACAGGGGGATTTGTCAGATGTCATCCAAGGTGCAAACGTCTTTATTGGAGTGTCAGCTGCGGGGGCATTAACGACTCAGATGATCGAATCAATGGACAAAGATCCCATCGTATTTGCGTTAGCAAACCCTATACCAGAAATCATGCCAGAAGTTGCAAAATTAGCAGGCGCACGCGTCATAGGCACTGGTCGTTCGGATTATCCAAATCAGATTAACAATTTGCTTGCCTTTCCGGGAATCTTTAAGGGTGCCCTAAAAGTTCGCGCAAGTCAAATTAATGAAGATATGAAGATAGAAGCCGCCAAAGCCATCGCTTCACTGGTTTCGATAGATGAACTATCTGAGGAATATGTCGTCCCCAATCCATTTGACAGCAGGGTGGTGGCTAATGTAGCTCAAGCAGTTGCTTTGTCGGCATGCCAGTCTGGAAAAGCCCTTTTGTGTGAAGTGGCATTGTGAAAAAATTGGTAGGTGGAGAGGATTGTAAAATGAATCATTCAAACTTCCGCATTGAGGAAGATCTTATCGGCAAGAAGCAGATCGAAGAGAACTCGTATTATGGCATTCAAACGTTGCGCGCTATTGAAAACTTCCCCATTACAGGGTATCGACTACATCCTGAATTGATTCGTTCAATTGCAATGGTAAAGAAAGCCGCGGCTCTTGCAAACCACGAAACAGGACTGCTGCCAACTGAAAAGGCGAATGCGATTGTGCAAGCAGCAGAGGAAGTAATAGAAGGGAAATGGCATGATCAGTTCCTAGTTGATCCCATCCAAGGCGGGGCAGGCACATCGATTAATATGAATGCAAATGAAGTCCTGGCCAACCGCGCACTCGAATTGCTCGGACGGAATAAAGGTGACTATGCATTTATTAGTCCGACCTCGCATGTGAATATGTCACAATCGACAAATGATGCTTTCCCATGTGCCATTCATATTGCAACACTCCGCTTAATTGACCAATTGCATGAAACGCTCGCATCTCTATGCAAGGAATTTCATCGAAAGGCAGCAGAGTTTAATGGAATATTAAAAATGGGAAGAACCCATTTGCAAGATGCAGTGCCCATCCGTCTAGACCAAGAGTGGGATGCTTATGCACTTGTACTGGAACGGGATATGAAAAGGATAGAAAATACTAAAGACAATTTATATTCTATTAATTTGGGCGCCACAGCAGTGGGGACCGGTTTAAATGCGAATACAAAGTATATTAATCATGCAGTATATCTTCTCAGTCAAATGAGCGGATATCCATTCATAAAAGCAAAAAGTCTAGTGGATGCAACGCAAAATACAGATTGCTATACAGAAGTGTCTGCTGCCTTGAAAATTTGTATGATTAATATGTCGAAAATTGCAAACGACTTCCGCTTACTAGCATCTGGTCCGAAAGTGGGTCTAAATGAATTGCATTTGCCAGCGCGCCAGGCGGGCTCATCCATTATGCCTGGAAAAGTGAATCCAGTCATGCCCGAAGTGATTAACCAAGTTGCTTTTCAAGTGATCGGGAATGATCACACCATTTCAATGGCTTCAGAAGCTGGACAATTGGAACTGAATGTAATGGAGCCAGTGCTTGTTTTCAATCTATTTCAGTCGTTAAGCATTATGAACAATTGTTTTTCGGTATTCCGTGATTATTGTGTGGTAGGAGTGACACCAAACATAGAAAGAATGAAGGAATATGTAGATAGCAGCATAGGTATTATAACGGCCATTAATCCATATATAGGTTATGAAAAAGCCACAGAAGTAGCGAGGGAAGCATTGAGAAGTAATCGGTCCGTACGTGAAATATGCTTGGAAAAAGGCTTTCTGTCTGAGGAGAAACTAGATATAATTTTAAACCCATTCCACATGACCAGCCCACAAGAAACCGAGCCAGAATTAAAAAATGGTGACAGTCTCCATTGCGGAGTTTTGAATAGCGTCTAAATTATAGACGCACTAGCTAGTATAGGGAAAAGGACAAAAGAAGTCCCTTGGTCTAAAGTGAGGTCACTGAAAAAGCACATTTAGTATGAAAACAGATCACTCTACTTCCATAGAAGTAGGGTGACCTGTTTTATAGTGGTTATATTACTCGAAGTCGGTATTTTCGTTGATTTCTAACCGTAGCACCTAAGGAAAATCAGATTCGTCAAATATACGAAATTGTTGGGTTTACCTTCGTTAATTAGGAATTGCTCCATGTACCAGGTTCCGAAACATGAGGATACATTCTAATCCTGAAAAGAGTTTTTTGCTGGAGACGGACACCGGCGGCAGCTTCCACTGCCATGTAGCTTACAAAAATCTATCACTGTCCCGTAAACACCCGCAAATTCACATTAAAGTATTCCCAAATCTGAATGCCTTCACTTTCGCCGTATAGCGTTATTTTGATATCGTTCGCGATTAGGTCTCCATCGGTTGTGTCGCTCGGCGCTCTAAGCAGCTCAACCATGGAGTCTTGAAGCTGCCGTTTGGCGGCGGCGCGGTTATCGACGTTGTGGGAAACGCCGAGGGCAAGGAGTTTGTCAGAGAAGAAGCTGAGACCTTGGACAGCTGTCATACCCTCGTCAAGATTATAAGCAGTCAATGTCAATGTGTCGGTTTTTGGATCATATGAGGCTTGCGATACTTTTTGACCGTCCTTTTCGATCACACTGTTTTCAAGAGCGATTGCGCGAATTTGTGCTCTTGTCTCTTCCGTAATTTCGGCAACTTTTTGCAAGTTTTCCGCGCGGACGACGAAGGAAGCCATTTGTGCGCGGGTGACGTTTGCATTCGGTTCGAACGTTGTCGCCGTTTTGCCTTTCGTCACTTTGTTTTCAACGAGCGTTTGGACGTGACCGGCGTACCAAGCGGAATTTCCAACGTCAGTGAATGGATAATCCGTTTTCGCTTTGATTGGAAGTTTATAGCTCAAGTCGATAATTTTCGCTGCTTGGGCGCGAGTCATCGGTGCGTTTGACCTGAACGTACCGTCTTCGAAGCCGGAGATATAGCCGGCATTTGCGAGAGCCGCTACATAGCCGTAGTACCACTGTTTTTTATTCAGATCTTTGAACCCAGGATCTTTTACATTTGTCGTATTCAATTTTAGTGAGAGGGCAAGAATTTTCGAAGCGTGCGCGCGTGTCAACGTTGCATCCGGCTGGAAGGTGCCGTCCTCATAACCTTTGATGATGCCTCTTTCGGCCAAGTTCAAAATCGCATCGTGGTGATCTGAGCTTTTCGGTACATCTTTGAAAGAAGTGACTGCCGCATGAGTAGGGGTGGCTATGAGGAATACACCTGTCACCCAAACATATAGGAAAGCTTTTATAGCTGATTTTATCATTTTCTTTCCCCCGTATACCGAGAATTTATATGTGAGAAGTGAATATTCTAATTAACTATAGTATAGGTAATAGGTAGAGAAGATGATAGGGCGGGTGATTTTTGATGCGAGGCGGCCCTTGTGACTGAATATAAAAAAGGGTTGTCTAGAAAGTGGAAGTTAGCACTTTCATTGACAGCCCTAATTTACGTTAACTATTACTTCGCATTCTCATCAGGTTGATGGATTCCAAATACATTTCCTTCCGTGTCCAAATAATATCCTTGCCACGCCATGCCAGGCAGGGCGTATTTAGGCAATGCGACCGTGCCGCCGTTCACCAAGATTTTCTCTTCGGTTGCATCGTAATTTTCGACACCCATTGTGCAAGTAAATCCGTTGACGGCCTGTCCCGCTTGAGGCGGTGGACCTTGTCTTTGCATCAAGGCACCATTGATGCCTGGCTCGCTGTCGTCGCCGGTCACTGCTCCAAAGTAAGGCATCCCAGCGAAATCGCTCCAATCTTGGAACAACCATCCGAATACCTCTCCATAAAACGTCTGTGCCCGCTCCATGTCATCCACATGAATTTCGAAATGAACTAGTCTACCCATAACTTCCTCCTATTTTTTTGTTTGAGGTTAGAATATTGCAACTTGTTTAACATCAGGATAAGTATACCATCTTGTGGTAGTTTGGTAAATGAATTTCGGACCGGCCATTGGCAAGAAGACAACCTGGCAGAGAATGGATACTGTCAGGTTGTCTTCCTTAATGTGCTATCCAATTCGCATAAGTTGCAAGCTAGCCAGTTTATAACTGCAATGTTCTTGTAAATCAGCGATCAGTTTGACGACATCGCCTTCCTGCAAGGAGACGAGTTGAGTCGTTGACAATGTCGTGGAAATCAAGGTTTCCGTCACGGATGAATGGACTTGAACGTTGTCATTGATTTGCACCCGGAATGTTGAAGGGGTGCAGCTTATGACTTTCGATTCGAGAACGACGGTATAGCTAATTTGGAAGATCCCATCCTTTAAAGCTTGTAATCCATCGCGAACGACTTTGATGTCTTGTAACGGTCCGGCAATTTGGAAATGGACAGTCCCTGATGCCGTGCTTTTTGTTGTTGTGTAGGCATATCCGTATGTCGTGTCAAACGTCCCGGCAGGCCCGCGTTCCCCTTGAGGTCCTGTTTCACCCCGTTCCCCTTGGGGGCCCCTTTCACCTCGTTCCCCTTTTTCACCCCGTTCGCCTTTTTGGCCCGGCTTTCCATCCAGTCCTTGGTAGCCTCGGGGTCCCCGATCTCCTTTTGGACCAGGTGGACCTTGTTCTCCTTTAGCTCCTGGGCGCCCCGGTTCTCCTTGTGGTCCTTGATAGCCCCGTGGACCTCTTCGTCCTCTGTTTTCACTGCCACATTTACAGAAGAAATCTTCATTGCATTTTGGACACCGCTCCATTACTATTCCTCCTTTCACTAGATGTATCTGATTGGGCATTCATCTGCGAATTGTTATAGGTGCAGATAGAAGTGTTTCGCCAGAGCTGGATTGAATGGAGATTGCCCTTGTTTCATCAGGTTGGATGGCAGATCCCTCGACGCGGTATTCCCATTCGCCAAGTGCGTCGACCGGCACTTGGGCGAGAAGAACTCCCGCTGCTTCATTTCCGAGGAAAATTGAAATGGCAGCGCCACTTCCTAGCACATCCGAAGTCCCGGTAATTCGCCATTCGGCATCCCGTGTCCGGAATTCTGCCCGGGTGATTGTTATCGTACCTGTAGGTGTCGGGGTGGAATCGACCACATGGATGTGCACTTCATCGGTAGACGTAACTTCTTCACCAATGACGGATAATTGAAAGATTAGCGTTTCTGTTGTGTTAGGGGCTATGAAAGAGGGGGTTAACGTATCTTCGTCTAGTAATGCAACGGGTGTACCTGCCAGTTGGGTCCAATTGAATGAAATGATTGTTCCGGTCGATCCGGAACCGTTTAGTGTCACCGTTGCACCAAAAAGTACAGTCGCATCATCGCCGGCGTTTGCTGCTACTGGCGCCGGTGGAGATGGAGTACCATTCACGGTTACCGGGATTGTTCGACTTCCACCAGCAGTAGAGCGAATTGTCACAGTGGCGGGGGCAGATGGAAGAGTCATCGAAAACCCGGTCGGCGGAATTACGAGCTCCCCAAGTCCAAAGTCTTCTGCGGATAATGTTGGCGTTCCGACCGCGTCAGTGGAAACTGCTTCGATCGTAAAGGTTTGCGAATCAATATCGAAGTTTGCGGAAGCTGTAATGAAGTCGACGGGTACCACATCTTTACGACTGTCGGGCTCATCGCTCACATTTGTGACGGTAATCGAACGAGGTGGACGGTTTCCAGTAAATTGGACTCTCGCAAAATACAGTCCATTGCTTCCAGATAATACGGTAGGATCAATCCCTGTCCCCGTCACTTGTATCAATTGATCTGTATCGTCTGAAGTAGCAAGCACATCGATGACCCCAACATCATCAGCGTTTTGGGTGTACGTTGCCCTTGGGACATCGACTCCGGAAATTGTCGAGATTTTACCTAACAGACTGAAGTTTCTCGTCTCAATGCAGTGGTCCGGATCAAACCCCGGCGTGGTGGAACGATCTGGCGAGCCGATTCCGATGCCGGGACCTTCAATGCGGAAATAGTTTTGTGCTTGCCCAGACTGATCTGTAAATGGGCTTCCGATAACGGGATGAAGCACATCCGGATTACCGATGTATCCTGCGGGAGCGGCTGGTGCGACGTCCGGATCCCATTGTATAAAAGGTTGGACACGGCTATTCAATACAACGTCAAAATCTCCGCCGTTCATTCCTCCAAAGTCTTCTGTGAAATTGATCTCTCCGACAGTCGGATTACGGGGATCTGCTTCCGCTATAAACGTGTCAACTCCATACGGGTGCGTGACGGTGTATTGTGCATTCGCTTGTAAACCGTCAACACGTACACGGACTCTTGCGAACACAATTTGTTCATTGCTTTTTGGCACTTCATTCACAAATGCGGCCTCCAGCGCCAACACGAGCCTCGCCCTTTCACCCGTGCCTGTTGTCATTTCCGCTTCTGCCAGCAGATAAAAAGCTTCATCCGGATAGTTGTCGGGAAATGATACAGGTTGTGTAGGGTCGGGTAAATCGGCAAATGTAATGCCGGAGAATGGATCCGTCGGGTCGACGTTCAATTGAAGGCGTAAGCCATTTTCATCCTTATACCAAATTGGGAAACCATCGAATTGATTGATGGGGCCGACTTTCATAACATCCCTCCTAATAAATGATACCTAAGGAACATCAATTGCTTTTTACATTCCTTTGGAAAACCCCCTGAATATAATATATGACCAAGGCGTTTGTAGAGGGAGGACAATTGAACCGGATTGTCCCTTTTTATACGGGCGACTGTTGAATTCACTAGGACTAGTTACATTTGAAATCATCCCGCCATAGCGTAGGTAGAAGGGAAGAATTGGATATGCCCATTTGGCTTTTCATCTATGTGGATAGTTGTTTGTTTCTCATCTTTTATTTGTATGTGCGGAGAATCAAAAAGCGAATCGGTTTTCAGTTGGGGATGAATGTCAGCATCGTTATGGGTGGAATGATGGCAATGCTGACCGGTGTTCTGTTCATTCTTCAATTTCCTTTCCACTTTACGTATATTACAATGCTATCCGCGCTGATTGGAATGGGAGCGGGGGCCGTATTCGGCAAACTTTTTGATTATCAGACGTTTGTGACAGGCCTGACGAATGGGGCGGTTGTCGGATTAATGGCACCGATGATCGGGACGGTTGTCGAGATGCCCGGCCTATTCGTTTGGGGGCTCCATATTTTATTCGCCATCAGTATGATTGTCATTTTGAGTTCCATTAAAAGGTCGTGAGGCGCGTTGTTGCTTATCCTCGTTTTACTTCTTTGGAATGCCGGTGAGATGGTTTATATTTACAATGTATTCCGGAAGAAGCATGCCCTTTTTGACGATCGGTATATCAAAATGATGTGCATGGCACTGGCTTCGATTTCTTCATTCGTCATCGCCCTCTATTTGAGATTGCTTCTCCCGCTTCATCCCGTTACGTATTTTCTCCCTTCCTTCGCTGGACTTTGGATCGGTTGGAAATTCGGTTCGTTCATGAAAGCTCCTGCCTCACTGAACGGCATGTATAACGGGGCTCTTGGCGGCATCATGGGCATGATGTTTGGTGCTGTCCTTCAAAATCCGGCGATTTGCAACATCCCAATTGAAACGGAAGCGTCACTTGCCTATAATCTCATGATTCTTGTCATTTTTTGTGCCGCGCTCCATACGCTAGTACATCTTTTCATACGCAATACGCTAACGAAATAAAAGAAGGGATGAAGTTGCTGAGAATCGTTTGGAGCATCGTTGTCCTCACGCTTGGATTGGTTGTATTCTACTTGTTTTGGCCTCGGGCGGTTGAACTCCCGAAAATTGGAACGGTGAACGAATGGCCATTTACTGAAGTGAATAGAAAAGAGGCGTCACATCAAGATAAGCCGAAGCTCGTTACCTTTTTCTTTACGAATTGCCCGGATGTTTGTCCGATGACCTTTATTGAGTTAAAAGAACTCCAGGGGGTGATGCAGGAAAAAGGAATCGCGGACGATGAGTACATCATTGTGGCTGTTACGCTGGATCCTGTCTTTGATACGGAAGAGAGAATACGTCAATACGCGGAAAATATGGGGATATTGAACCCGAATTGGTTGTTTTTACGAGGCACGGAAGAAGATACGAAGCAGTTTACGCAAAGCTTTCATTTCACCTATACGAAAAATGCAGAGGGGTTTGTCACCCATTCGACTACTATGTATATCGTCGATCCGCAAGACCGTATTCGATCGCAGCATACTATGGCGGTTGGGACGAGACGAGTGAATATCGAGGAGATTGCCGATCAGCTGGAGCAGTTCATCAAATAAGGGAAGGGGGTCCAAAGCATGTCGAAAGAGTTCAGTGAGTTGGCGACAGGGGAGCATTCGGAGTCCAACAAGCCGAGCTATCCACCGTATTCATCGCCGACGAGCGCAGTTTCAGCGGAGGAAACCCGGATTCTTACGGAATATATCCAGCAGAAAAATCTATTCCATGTCATTCGTCGAGATGGATCCCGTCGGAAAACCCTTCTGCTAAAACAGTTTTTTAAAATGAAACGGCAGCAGCAAGTCGTCATTATGTCAGCAAACAAACAGAATGAAACGATCACAACCGTGGGAAAGGTTGCCGCAATCGGAAGAGATTTTGTCATGGTAACCGATTTAAAAAAGCGGATTTGGATTCCTTACGAAGCGATCGACTCTGCTACCATCCCCTTTGGATTTCCTACCTATTCAACCCCGCATCAACACCATATTTACGATAACCAACTTCAGCAAAAGCTTGTGTTGCGTTTTGGGGAGACCGTGGCTTCTAAAGATGCATTGGTTCGCCAATTTTTTGAGGAGACCCTCCATACGAATCTGTCCACTTGGAAAGGTGTCTGGGTGGAGGTCAACACGGTGGAATCTTCATTCTTCGGTAAACTGAAAGTCGCTTCCAAAACGGAATGCGTTTTACAACGAAGCAGTATGGAGCACCGAATTCAGTTATGCGAAATACGATCGATCGCAACGATTGGGCTAGGTTCTCTATGGAAACGGTTTGGGAAACATGTCGTCACTGCCTTTAGTCAAAGAATAAAGGGATGGAGGGCGTAGTGAATGGGACTGAAAGAAGAAAACTTGCATGGGAAATTAGAAATGTTGAAAGGGGAAGAGCTCCTCGTCATTACGAAAGCGACACAATTGAATTTATTAGGTCAAGTATTCCGGCCAATTTTTGCAGGGACGGTGTCGGATGTCCAAGAAGGTCATTTAACGTTATCACCCGTCATTATCAAAATGGTGAATGCCCCGTTTTATCGGTTTCCCTTTCCGTTAAGCATTCCCCTTGAGCAGATCGTTTCGTATTCGACTGATGTGCCGAGTGATATGGCATTTCCACTAACATAAGTGAGGAGGGGCCGTAATTGGCTGGCATAGATGGACGTAAATCATTCAATGACAAAAAAGAGGAAGGGATCATCCTTTCTTTTCGGAAGAATATGGGGCGCAGAGTATTTATTTTAACCGAAGCCTTCCCTTTTATGTTCATTGGGAAAGTCAAATCGATTGTTGAGGACATGGTCGTCTTGGATGTGGAGACGACATCCGTCCCTGCATTGGAGGGAAAGGATTGGTCGGTTCATATCCATTCCATTGAAGTATTTTATATTGAAACAGGGATTGGTGCCAAAATCCCTCATCTGAAAGACAGCTAGAAAAGAGGGGGTTGTAAATGCTCAGAAAGTATCATGTAGTCGCTATTCCGATTCGGATTGTCTTGAATACGTTCGGCGACCATAATCCGAACGGAATGATGTATGTGTTGAAAGAGAACGAAGAGAAAGTGAAGCAGTTGGTTAAGGAAAATCCCTTCATGCCGGTCGATCTCGTACAGCCCCTCATCATTCGGGCGAATGAAGGGGATACGGTGGAAATCTTGCTGGAGAATAAATTGCCATTTCACATAGGGCTGCATTTCCAGCAAGCGGAGTATGATGTCCGGACCGCGGATGGCGCCAACGTCGGGTTGAATGAAGATAGTACGGTGCCGCCTAGCGAATCCTATCTATATCGGATCCATGTTGTGAAAGAAGGGATCTATTTCTTTTCAGATCTGGGGCACCCTTCCAGCAGCGAGAACGGCTCAAATGGAAATGGATTATTCGGAGCTCTGTTTGTTCAACGGCGTTTTTCGTGGTGGACGGATCCGGAGACAGGGAAGCCGATGAATAGTGGGGTGTATGCGGATATCCACCATCCTATTTTGCCATCGTTCCGCGAGTATGCATGGGTGTTCCATGATGAAATGGAAGTGGATGATCTGACCGGGAATCGGCCGATCCATCATTTGACGGACCAGGAGGAAAGTTCGTTCCACGGCGCGAATTATCGGTTCGAACCGATTAATCGGCGGCAGCAGTTGATTGCCGAAGGGGTCGTCTGTCCGAATTGTGAAGGGGAGGAAGTCCACCATGATTCATGGGTGTATGGAGATCCTTCGACCCCTATTTTACGCGGCTATGTCGGAGATCCCGCAAAAATCCGGGTGGTTCACGGGGGTGTGAAGGAGACGCATGTTTTTCATTACCATGTCCATCAATGGCTGAGCGATCCGGATGACCTTGAATCCGAGATCATTGACGCCCAATCGATCAGTCCTCAAACTCATTATACTGTGGAACCGCTTTACGGATTAGGCAGCTTGCAAGGTTCTTTTGGCGATTCGGTCATTCATTGCCACTTATACCCGCACTTTGCGGCGGGCATGTGGGGACTGAACCGGGTATTTGATACGCGTCAAGATGGAAGCCAGTGCTATCCAAATGGCGTTCCGATCAAGCCGCTGCACCCGTTGCCCGACCGGAAAGCGCCGCCTATGCCGACAGCCGAAAGGCCGGGTTTTCCAAATTTCATTCCAGGAAAGGTGGGCTATAAAGCACCGCGGCCACCGCTTGGCATCGTAGGGGGACGGGGGTTAACCGAGTTGGAGCGGCATGCTGCTATTCAAAATCCGAGACCGGGAGCAGTATTTACGGATCCATGCCCCGAAGGCGCACCTGTTCGGGAATTTAACATCTCGTTGATCGAGCTGCCGATTACGTACAATAAGCACGGATGGCATGATCCTAAAGGAAGAATATATGTGTTGGATGAAGATTTGGAAGATATTTGTGCAGGGAGAAAAGAGCCGGAGCCACTCGTTATTCATACGCCTGCGCATACGTCTTTTGTAATCAATTATACGAATCGGTTGCCGCATATATTGGACGGGGATGCGTTTCAACTTGTCACCCGGGCATATGAAACCGGTTTTCATATCCATTTTGTCAAATTCGATGTGTTAGTGAACGATGGGGCGAATGTCGGCTGGAACTACGATTCCTCCGTATTGTCGGGCGAAACGATCCAGTACTGCTATTATGCTGAGGCTGAGTTAAAAGCGTGGTTTTTCCATGATCACCTCTATCCGAACGCACATCAACAGCATGGTGTTTTCGGCTCCGGCGTCGTGCATCCCCGCTTTACGGAATTCCTCGACTCGCGGACAGGAGAGTCTGTCGTGCATGGGACGCAAGTTACTTCTAAAAATCCATTGATTCCGGATTACCGGGACTTTGCATTATTTGTACAGGATTTTACTCTATTGTTTGATAAAAACGGAAAACCATTGCAACCGCCGAAGTTCCCTAGTTCCGATGATGATCCGGGTTTATTCGGCGTGAATTATAAGAACGAACCGTTGCAATTCCGGTTAGGGAAAGATTGCGACCCCGCGTATACGTTCAGCTCTTATCAAAATGGAGATCCCGTTACACCGATTTTGAGGGCATATGAAGGGGATTCAATCCGGATTCGGCTGCTGCAAGGATCGCAAGAAGAGTCCCATAGTTTCAACGTGCACGGGCTGAGATGGCATAAAGAGCGGGGCAGTTTGAACTCGTCGTTGAAAGAACAGCAGCATATCGGAATTTCGGAATCGTTTACAATGGAAACGTATATCGAAAGAGCGGGCGACTACTTATGGGCGTTTGAAACGGAGGAGGATTTATGGAACGGGCTTTGGGGGTTGATCCGGGCGTATGATGAGAAAGTGCCGGATTTAATTTCATTATCTGACCGACCTGAGCCGTTAAAGCGTTCCAAACCGTTGCCGGAATACACGGGTGCCAAGCCACCGCAAGCAGAAGATCCATCTGTCCTCCCGGTGGAGGGGCCGGTCCGCTATTTTGACGTTGTCGCTTTCCATACGAAGCTGACATATAACAATTTTGGCGACCATGATCCACATGGCATCATTTTCGCTTTGAGAGAAGATCAAAAGGCCATTGTAAATGGTACGAAGAAGCCGGAGCCTCTCATTATCCGGGCGAATGTAGGGGATACCGTGGAAGTGACGTTGACGAGCGAGTTGGAGTTGGAGAAGTTTCCGTTTCCGGATGGGATCTATCCATATCCTATCGTAAAAGAGCAGGCATATTATCCACCTTCTTTACGTATTTCCTTGCATCCTCAATTAATTCAATACGACGTCAAAACGTCTGCCGGGGAAACGGTCGGATTTAATGGTGACCAAACGGTAGGACCAGGGGAGAAACGGACTTATCGTTGGGTCGTAGATTCGCAAGTAGGCGTTTGTGGGCTATGGGATATGGCGGATATTCGAAACCATAGATCCCAAGGGGCGTTTGGGGCCTTCATCGCAGAACCGAGAGGAACGGAGTATGTCGATCCGTATACGTTGCAATCCGTGAAAACGGGGGCGAATGTCGTGCTGCGAAATCCGTTCTTGCCCGATATTCGCGAGTTTGTCGTCATACTGCATGATGGGCTGCGGTTGTACGATAAGCAAGGGCATGTCATCTTTGATCCGGTTGACGGAATTCTAGTCCCGCCACCAGAGTTGGATGAAGATTTACTGGATACGTACGACCAAGGTTCCCGTGGGATTAATTATAGAAGCGAACGGTTAATCAATCGTTATCGAAAACATCCGAAGCTGCATGAATTGTTCAGTTCCAATGTGTTTGGGGATCCGGCGACTCCCGTTTTTGAATGTTATGCAGGAGATCCCGTGACGATCCGGCTCGTGACGCCGGCTGAAAGAAGAAGAGCGCATTCTTTCCATTTGCATGGACATCGTTGGCGATTTGATACGAAAGACATCGAATCGCGGACGGAAGCCTTTGTCGGATTTCATGTTGCAGGAGCGGTGAAGAACTTGGAGTTGCTTGGAGGAGCAGGGGCCTATGGCAAGTTCCCGGGGGACTATTTGTACCGATCTGGGAATATCCGATGGGACATCGAACAAGGCATGTGGGGCATTATGCGCGTCCACGATAAATTGGTTACGGAACTGCCGCCTTTGGAGCAATAGGGAGAGGAGAAGGATTTTCTCTTCTCTTTTTCACATAGAAAGGAGGTATGCAACATGAAAAATGAAGATGATCGGAAGCGATGTCCGGAAACTCCCTCCAACCCTCAACTGCCTTCTCCAACGGATAACCTGCCTCCTGAGCTCCTTGAAAAAATCTATGACGCCAATAACTTATTGCTCGATCTAGCTCTATCGGATGATCGATCGGCGAATGAAACGTATCAAAAAGTGTTCGATGGATTAATTGGCCTATCCGTTGAAGTTCCCATTCGAGCTGGAAAGCCTGTCGCGGGAAGGATGACGCTCGCGGGTTTCGATTTTGTCGTACTCCAAGCAGAGGAAGGTACATTCATTTTACCGTATGTACAAATCAAAAAGATCAAGCCCGCCGGTCGATTTGCCGAACCTTTTCCCGATCCCACTCTAAAGGACGCCTCCCCGGGTTGTCAGCAGGCACTGACCTATCGCTTCGGTGAGATGGTAGCTTCCTCACCTGAATTGATCCATCTGTTTTTCAGAATGCGGTTGGGCGTCTATTTATTGACACTGGAATCACGTTCACTACAAGTCGTGACGGAAGATGCGACTTTTATGGGGAATTTAAAGCAGGTGAACAGGGAAACGATCTGTCTATCCGTGGATGAAAAGGAAATTGAGATTCCGATCAGTCGAATTTGCCATATTCGTGTTTAAGTAATATGCGAAAGAAGTCAGCTTGTTGTTTAGCTGACTTCTTACTATTTGGTCAGTGCGGCTTCTCACCAGAAACCTCCACATGCGAGATTTTATCAATGGAAAAAATCCAAGTCCGCCCGATTGGATGCTCACGCTGTTCGGTTGCCGACTCTTCTTCAATGTCCTGATCTACGTTGAGGGTTGTCTCGTCTTCAGTGGAATTGGTGTCTTCCAGGAGAACTTCAACAAAATTCGACCCGACGGAGACGATTGTCCCTTTCACTTCAGTGCCATCCTCCAGCTTGAACAGTGCTGCATCCCACAACAATCGGTGGAGCTTGTAAAGAAGCCCGTCTTGCAATCCGGCCAATCGGATTCTAAAGTGATAGCTGCCACTCTTCCGACAACATCCACAATACCGTGAACTCATACGATAACCTCCTTACTGCTTCACTCTTACTATATGTCGGAATAGGGGAAGTCCTTGGTTGGTCAACCTATAGGTTATCTGAATTCGATGTATGGATTTTAGGGAAAAACATGATAAACAGACATTTCTTCAGCCTGATTGAAAACGCTTGTCAGCCTAGGCGCGAAGTGGAGCGAAGACGCGAATAGAACTAAAGTTCATGAGCGGACGAGCGACACGAGCAACAACGGATGCGAGCGTTTGTCAACAGGCTGAGGGCATTGATCCTTGAATCAATGCCCTTGATATTTGCGAATTTAACATCTTACATATTTCCGTTTGAAACCGATCCTTCCTCTATCTACTTCCTTTTGAATGTTCTCGTAAGCATTGAGGATGCTGCTTTTTTTCTTTTCTCTTTTCATTTCCACCGGGCCAACTGCCATCGCGGTTTCGACCGCCATTTCATGGAGCGGCACGAATGAAACGCCGACCGTGTACATGAAATTATTCATGGCGGACTTCGTTCGTTCCGGCGCATCGTGAATCGTATTTTTCACGGTTTCAAGCATGCTGGCAAGCTTGTCCGCGGAAAATTCCACGTCCGGGCGATTTCCTAATAGCCAACAATAGCAGCTCCAGCCGGCCGACATCTTCAGCTCTTCACCGCTCGCGATCCACGTATCCGCCACTTCTTGCGCGATATCCGCTTCCGCCAACGTGACGGCCACGACGTAATCGGACAGCATGTAAAAATAGGCCGAATCCATCCAACGGTCAAAATCCGCCGCAGTCATTGCTTTTGGATCTGCGATGATGCCCGCAAAGTACATGGCGTCATAGTTTCCTGTGTCGTAAAGCTCATCAGCTAAAGCTTGATTGATCCCGATTTTCTTAGCAATCGGTTTCATTGCGCCCGTCGCCACACCGAAAAGCGGCTCGTGCGCGCCATTGGATATGTATATTTTCTTCGTCCGTTCCTTGCCGAGGGCTTCGAGTTCTTGCATTACTGCTTCTAGATCCATTGTTCTGCACTTCCTTCGTTATGGAGTTTTCCCATTATATATCTCCATTATATACAACTTTTTGTATCATAACTTCTTTCAGATACATCTCATCCACCAACTAGAACTAGGAAGGACTTCCTATCCTCTATTCCTATTGAATTGTAAAGAATGAGAAGGACAGGTGATGGTTCTTTTTAGCCATATATATGAGAATGAATATAAGGTTAATTACAAGAGATTACAAAAGAAAGAGGGAGACATAGATGATATTACTTGCTGATGATTCGAAGTTTATGCGGAACTGGTTAAAACAGATTTTACAAAAATATGGATACACCAATTTTGCTGAGGCTTCTAACGGGGAACAAGCTGTTCTTATGTATCGATTGGTAAGACCAGAAATTGTTTTCCTTGATATAATAATGCCTAAAATCGATGGGTTAGCGGCATTACAAGAAATCATGGAGATGAACTCGAAAGCAAAGGTCATTATGTGCTCTTCCCTTTCAACTAATGCAAATATGAAAGCAGCATTGCGATTAGGGGCAAAGGATTTTGTGGTCAAGCCATTTTTTAATGATATTCATAAAATAATAGAAAGACTCCATGAAACGAAAGGGGATCTTCATTGTGAAGCGTGTAATTTCTAAACTACTTAGATTCAGTAGCATTTCCACGAGTGCACAGCCAAATAATAAAACGTCCAAACCCCGGATAGATTCAAACGACAATTCTAATAAGAAGCTTCACATCGAAAAAGAATTGGCACTAGCGATTGAGAATGAGGATTTTGACATCTATTATCAACCTCAAGTTAATACAGAAGGAATGATATTTGGAGCTGAAGCATTATTGCGTTGGAATCATCATGAATGGGGATTTGTTTCTCCAGGAGAATTCATTCCTATAGCAGAGGAAACTCATCTTATTAACCGGATCAGTGACTGGGTAATTAATAAAGTTTGCCGTCAAGTAAGCAACTGGGAAGAAAAGGGGTTAACTGTCCAATCAGTTTCTGTTAATATTTCGCCGGTGCGGTTAATGGAAAAGGGGTTAGTCGAATTTGTTACGAGGCAATTAGAGATTTACAATATACCAGCTACCTATTTAGAATTTGAAATAACGGAGCACTCATTATTAAAGTTTGATAAAAGTGTTCTATCCACTATTAAACAGTTAAAAGAGCTCGGTGTTAGAATTGCGATTGATGATTTTGGGACTGGCTACTCATCCATCGAATATTTACGTGAATTCCACGCTGATACGTTGAAAATTGACCAGGTATTTATACAAAACATGAGTACTACAAATGAAAAGGACAAGGTTATCGTCTCTTCTATCCTTCATTTAGCAAAGGGATTAGACATGAGAATTGTTGCTGAGGGGGTAGAGGATACGATCAGTTTCATTTTTTGAAACAAAAAGAATGTGATTATATTCAAGGATATCTTTTTTCTAAACCTGTGCCAGCTGATATGTATGAAAAACTGCTTCGTGTTGGCTATATTAAACCAGTCAAACAAGATGTTAAACCGGCGCATGAAAAGAGAAAGTTCTATCGATTTGACTTTCCGTTCCCAGTACTGGGACAGATGACGATTACAGAAGTGAATAATAGAAGAGTGGACGTGGGGGCAACCGAAATATTAGTGAAAGATATTAGTCTAGGAGGAGTGAAGGTGCAATCCTCTTTGAAACTACCGGTTAATGCCGATTTCAAGTTTAAATTCAAGTTTATCGTGATGGACGAACAATTTAATTTAAAAGGTACACTACGATGGAAAGACAAGGCCAAAGGAGATACGTATCACTATGGCATTGCTTCTGATTTATGCCAAGTGGACGAGAAGCGTTTGGCATCCATCATCAATAAGATGAGTGCGCTGCGAAATAGGAACCAAGAAATTCCCGGCACCGAATTTGTTGATGACGATTCTTTGCTTATTAGCTAAACTTGGTAGTTCAGGGAAGCTTGTCACTAAAAATTAGAAGTGCTCCCTAAGAGTTATCATCTTACTCTAACTTTTGGGAAGCACTTCTACGCCCGTTTTTTTAATTAATCTTTTGATATATCTTCTGTTTTCCGTTTAATTCTTTATAACAATCAGCTTTTGACGTGAATGATATTGTTTCTTTGTCCCCAAGACCAAGAATGCCGAACATACCTAAACTTTCATAAAACAGCTGATGAACCTTTTGTTGTAACTCTTTATTGAAATAGATTAACACATTCCGGCATAAGATGACGTGAAATTCATTAAAGGAACGATCTGTTACAAGATTATGCTGTGCAAAAACGATATTCTTGGATAATGATGCATCAAACTTAACTTTATCAT
This sequence comes from Sporosarcina pasadenensis, assembly GCF_047228845.1. Lineage (NCBI taxonomy): Bacteria > Bacillati > Bacillota > Bacilli > Caryophanales > Caryophanaceae > Sporosarcina > Sporosarcina pasadenensis. Next base: position 142,232 of record NZ_JBFEGM010000005.1, on the reverse strand, counting down.
TAGTCACCTTGTAATACTCCGAAAAGGCCCGCTTCCCGCCTGCCTCTACGTAATTATTCGTATACTTTTTCATATTGAATATCGGAAACAGCCCATTCTTGGCGGTTTGAAGTACAGTTGTATTGATATCTGTAGCATATAGTTTGGTCTTATCGTACAGCCCTTCCTCTTGAAGCAAGATTGCCATGGAGTACACTTCCTCTCCAGTTGAACATCCTGCATGCCAAATACGAATAGAAGGGTATGTACGTAAGATTGGAATTACCTCTTCGCGAAAGTGTAAGAAAAACGAAGGGTCCCGAAACATTTCGGTTACATTGATTGAGAAATCCTCCATTAATCTTTGCATGCAGTCTGGGTTGTGCATAACTTTGTCCAATAATTCCAAAATTGAGTTTAACTTCTCCGCGTGAACACGATGCCATATTCTTCTTCTAATGGAATGGTAGGCATACTCCCGATAATCATGGCCATACCATTCATATATTCCCCGTAGTAATAAATCTATTTCTATTTTCTCAAGGTCCTCAGGCTTCCTCTCATTCATTCAACCTCGGCCCCTTCATGTCTAAACAACCAAACCTTAATTAACGAAATTAATTGATCGGTATTGACGGGCTTCATAATATAATCGGATGCACCAGCTTGTAAGCTCTTCTCCCTATCTCCTGTCATTGCTTTTGCCGTTAAAGCGATAATAGGGTGATGCTCATAAGTTGGCATTTGTCTAATCTGTTTCATCGCTTCATATCCATCCATTTCAGGCATCATGATATCCGTTATAATAAGTTGAAAGCTCGGATCCTCTCTTAGTATCTGGAGCGCTTCTATACCGTTTTCAGCAAAACTAATTTCCATCCCATATTGCTCTAATGTGCTGGATAATGCATAAACGTTACGTATATCATCATCAACCAGGAGAACCTTTTTCCCCTCAAGTATATTATTGTCCAGTTGTTTATCAATACCTTCTGATATGACATTATCTTTGGCCGCTCTTCTCTTAGTTACATATAACGCTAGTTCTTCTTTTAATCTTTGTGGCGAGTGTTGATTTTTGATGATGATGATGTCTGCATATTTATTTAAATATTGTTCTTCTTCATGTGTAATATCCCTGCCTGTATAGATAAATACTTTTAAGTGATCATATTCATCTTTTATCTTTTCAAGCAAATCAAATCCTGTTATGTCGGTTAGCCCCAAATCAAGAATCAAACAGTCAAACTTATTTCTCCTTAATTCATCAAGTGCCTCTGTGCCAGTTGAGACAGCTTTCATAATGACGTCCATGTCACCTAGTAATTCCATCATGCTATTTCGCTGTGTCAGATCATCCTCCACAATAAGTAGCTTTAAAATGTGACTATTTTCATTTGTAGACTGTTTCACTACGGCAGGCTCACTAATAATTGGTGTGCCTTTCAATGTAGGCTGGACATTTTCAACTGTAACTACGGCCTCTTGATATGCTTTCTCAATTTCCTCATTCATTTCTTCTTGATAATCACTTACTAGTAAGGAGAATATGCTTCCATTTCCTTCTTCGCTTTGGACAGTAATTTTACCACCAAGGAGGAAAGCAATTTCTTTACTAATGGATAGGCCAAGACCTGTTCCACCATATCTACGGCTTATTGTCCCGTCAACTTGCTGGAAGGCTTCGAAAATGAGGTCCAGCTTATCTTTTGCTATACCGATTCCTGTATCCTTCACAGAAAACTGTATGACTGATTGATTGCCATTCGTTGATGCAGTAGAAATGTCTAGTCTTACTTCGCCTTGTTCCGTAAACTTAAAAGCATTTGCTAATAAATTTTTTAATACTTGCTGAAGTTTTGCATCATCGGTATAAATGGATTCTGGTAAGTCATCGTTCAGTACAACATAGAATTCTAGATGCTTTTCATTAGCCACAGGTCTGAAGCTTCTTTCAATTGTTTCCGCTAACTCGTTTAAGGATACGAGACTTGCCTTCACATTCGATTTACCGGATTCTATTTTTGACAAATCTAAGATGTCATTAATTAAACTAAGTAGATCTTTACCCGAAGAATGAATCGTCTTAGCAAATTCAACTTGTTTTCCTGTCAATGTTTCATCCTTATTTTCTGCCAATAAATTAGATAAAATTAACATGCTATTTAGGGGTGTCCTGAGTTCATGAGACATATTTGCTAGAAACTCTGACTTGTATTTTGAACTTAGTGCAAGCTGTCTCGCCTGCTCTTCTAATTCGCTTCTTGCAATTTCAAGTTGATTATTTTTTTCGCCATACAATCTGTTTTGTTTTTCTAAACGATTTGTTTTCTCTTCTAACTCCGTATTCGTTTCTTCAAGTTCTTCTTGTTGTTGCTGGAGTCTTTGTTCGGACTCGCGAAGAGTCATCGTTTGTTGTTCCAATTCTTCATTCGTTGCTTTTAGCTCGTCTTGTTGAGATTGCAGTTCTTCCGATTGTGTCTGTATTTCTTCCATAAGCATTTGCGTTTCTTCCAATAGTTTTGCCTGCCTGATTCTGCCTATTATACTTTCCAAAATGATACCTAAGTCATTTATGAGTTCCTCAAGCAATGTCTGCTCTTTGTCACCTAAAGACTCGAACGAAGCGATCTCTACAATTCCTTTAACTTCACCTTCGAAAAGGATTGGCAAAAGATACAGTTTTAACGGAGGCGCTTCTCCAAGTCCTGATTTCACAGTTATATAGTCTGACGGAACTTTTGACAAAGTAATTGGTGTTTTTTCTAATGCGCATTGTCCAATTAACCCTTCACCAGCACGGAACGATGTTGTCATATGTTTGCGCTCTCTAAAAGCATAGGAAGCACGTAATCTAAAGATCGCCTCTGACTCATTCTCATCTTCATCAACTACATAAAAAACAGCATGATTCCCGCCGACAAGGGGAACAACCTTAGATAAGAACATTTCTGCTAATGATTCTACGGTCCCTGCTCCAGTAATACTTGTTGTAATCTCAGCTATATTTGATTTTGTCCATGTTAGTTCTTGTTGTTTTTTCATTTGTTCTGCAAGCGAGGCTGTCATATGATTAAAAGACTTAGCTACTGCGTCAAACTCATCGCTGCCCTTGACCTCTACTTCTGTAGTCAAGTCCAACTCTCCGTTCGCGATCCCGCTCATAACGTTTGCTGTTCTGTTTAATCTAGATGAGAAGGACCATATACTTCTAAACAACAGAATGATAATGAAGATGGTTATGAAAGTTGAAGCAATCGATTCCACGAAGACATTCTTAGTAAATCCGTCTTTTTCATCTTCCAGAGAAGCATACATATTTGTTTCGAGTGCTTTTGTAAGATTTGAAATCAGGTCTTGGAATTTTTGTTGAATATCTGCTGATTTATCGTTCATCAATGCAATCGCAGCATTCCTGTTTCCAGTCAATACATATTCAATTAATTGATCCTTATAGTGATCGAATTCTATATAGTTATTGTTGATCTCACTCATTATCTGTTTATGTTCTTCTGTATATGCCTGAGTTCCAAGACGAGCAATATTTTCGGCAGCTCGTTTACTTTTTTCTTCGATTGTTTTAATTTCTCTTTGTATCATATCCTCATCTTCGTAAATTAAAAGACTTCGCAAACTTATTGCTTCATCCTTTATATCTCGTTGAATCGATGTAGCTAAAACGGAAAGGTTATAATTGGTTTCCAAAGTAGTGCTAGTGTCATTATAACTGTTCAATTGGACTCTTCCAAAAACTATAAGCATAGTTAGGAGTATTAATAGAGGACTTAATGCAAGCAATAACTTTGTTCTAATCTTCAATTCCTATCATCCCTTCTAGCATTCAGCTTCCACGTTTGGAGGCGACTAAATGCCGATAACACCATCTGATTTATTGACACAGTACTGATACACCTTCGCCATAGCTTGCGCTCGATCCGTTACATTTAGTTTTTGGAAGATGCGAGAAATATGATTTTTCACTGTATGTTCACTTATATAAAGATCTTGTGATATTTCTTTATTACTTAATCCTTCTAGTAGTAAATCAAACACTTCTACTTCTCTAGTAGTGATCGAATATTTCTCCTTAATTTGGTCTAATGCTACCGGGATAGGATTTTCCAATTGTTCCTCATGCGGAACCTTAACATCGAAAACCATGACGTTTTCTTGTAACATCATTTTTTCAAAAGTTCGTTGGGGAACAGGTGGGCTAAATATATATCCCTGGACTTCGTCACATTGATTCGCACTCAAGAAATCGAGCTGTTCCTTTGTCTCTACTCCTTCAGCAACAATCGATAGATCTAACGATTTTGCCAACGAAATAATCGTAGAAGTAATCAACCTGTTTTCATTCGTCGTATCCAATATTCCTTGAATAAAGGATTTATCGATTTTAATTATTTGAATAGGTAAACGGCTTAAATAGTGCAGGGAAGAGTAACCTGTCCCAAAGTCATCAATGCTAATTGTAATACCCATTTCTCTTAAACCATGCAATGTGTTTATGATGTAATCCTCATTTTTTAATAAAGCTGATTCGGTTAACTCAATCTCTACTAGATTCGCAGCTACTTTGGTTTCCTCTAAAATCTTCTCGAATTTAGATAACAGATCCTTTTGCATAAATTGCTGTGCAGAGAAGTTTATTGCAAGACGTACGGAGTTGTAATCATTTTCCTCCCAACACTTCATTTGTTGGCAGGCAGTACGTAACACCCAATCGCCAATTTCTACGATTTGTCCGGTTTGCTCTGCAAGAGGAATGAACTCGCTTGGTGATACAGTACCCCAGCTTGGATGATTCCAACGGAGTAACGCTTCGGCACTTTCGACTTTTCCAGTGGCAATATTCACTCGAGGTTGGTACACAAGTTCAAACTCATCTCGCTCAATTGCTTTTCGCAAATCATTTTGCATTATAAAAGATCGATAGGATTGCATATTCATACCTGAATGGAATACACGATATTTATTCTTGCCTTGCTCCTTTGCCTGATATAAAGCAATGTCTGCATTTTTAATCAGTTCATAAAATTCTACTCCGTCATATGGGAAGATGCTTAGTCCTATGCACGTTGTAATGTACAATTCATAGTCATTAACGACCAACGGCTCTTGAAGTGCTTCTAAAATATGAGCCGCAACTTCTAATGCGCTATCCCTATCCGTGTTTGGCAATATAATGTTGAATTCATCCCCACCAACTCTTGCCAAAAAATCTTGATCTCTTACACTCCTACAAAGCCTACCTGAGACTTCTTGGAGAACACGGTCCCCGATAGAATGACCGAGGGAATCATTAATATATTTAAATCGGTCCATATCCAAGCACATAATTCCTAATGGTTGATTGACCTCTCTTGCGTTCTTTAAATGATTAATTAGTGTTTCATTAAAAGCCCGTCGATTCGGTAAGTCCGTTAAGAAATCATGGTAGGCCATATGTTTAATTAATGCTTCACTTTTTTTATGCTCAGTAATATCCCGTGCCGTACAAGCGATGATGAGTTGATTTTGAACTAACTTCCACCCAATTTGAACTTCCGCCAAAAAAGTTGTCCCATCTTTTCTCGTTAAAGAAATCTCCTTATGACTCTCATAGCCACGTAGACTTTCGTAGTGCTGAATTTTCATGAATAGGTTTTCTAAATAATCTATTGATTCGTTTTCGGTAAATAGTACTCTGACATTCTTGCCTAGGAGCTCTTTATTGTGATAGTGAAGCTTCTTTTCACCTGAAGGATTCACCTTTAATATTTTTCCTTCTTTATCTAGAATAATCATAGAATCTTGTGATGTATCACTAATCACATTTGCTAATGCTTCTGATAAAAGTAATTTAGAAGTGGTCTCAGAAAGATCTTTATTGACATTCTCCAATTCTATTGTTTTAGAGGTTAACATAGCTGCTTGTTGCACAAGCTTGCGTTCCATTTTATATATGTCGACAAACCCTTCCACTTTTGCTTTTAAAATAAGTGGATCAACAGGTTTGAGTATGTAGTCGATAGCCCCTACAGAATAACCCATGAAAATATGTTCCGACTCCATATTATTTGCTGTAATAAATAAGATTGGAACGTTTTTAGTCTTTTCACGGGCTTTAATAATTTTCGCAGTCGTAAAGCCATCCATGCCAGGCATCTGAACATCTAACAGAATGAGGGCAAATTTATCTTTTAATAAACATTTAAGCGCTTCCTCCCCTGAAGAAGCTTTAACTAAATTGTATTCATCTCTTTCAATAATTGCTTCGATCGCTAATAAATTTTCTGGTCGATCATCTACCAAAAGTATATTAATACTCTCTTCTTTTTCCATACTTAAGCCCTCCTCCCATGTAGTGAGTTGTTAGTCCTGTATAAAGATTAACATAATTTAAAGAAAAAAGAATTACTACTTGTGATTTACTATGAATTGAAGGAGAGAAAATTAATTTAGATATCCATTCTAAAAGCGATTCATTTCCTTTCAATGAGGAATGGATCGCTGTTTTTATTACACTTGGTACAGGTGCAAAAGAAGATGAATTTGAGGTCATCAATACAACCTAATTCCTTTGCAGTACAACGAACTGGCTTGTGAGAGACTAAAAGGGATGCTTTGGGATACCATTGAAAAGAAAAGTACCATGATGTTTTTCCAACCTACCCTTATAATTGGAGAAGGAAATTAAAGAAATGAGGACTGATCTTATGAAAACACCGATTATTATCGATACTGACCCGGGAATTGATGACGTAATTGCAATCACAGCTGCATTGTTTGCAGAAGAACTCGATGTGAAATTAATTACGACTGTCGGGGGCAATGTTGGAATTGAAAATACGACGAATAATGCTGTAAACTTGGTGAATTTCTTAGGGAAAGATATACCGGTTGCAAAAGGTGCGGATCAACCGCTACTGAATAAATTAGTATCTGCTGCACAAGTTCATGGTGAAAGTGGAGTTGGCGGCTACCATTTCGAAGCAAAAGAGAATTGTACGCTTCTTTCAAGTAAGCATGCAGTTGAGGAATTAAGGGATGCTATTCTTAATTCAAACGAGCCGATCACGCTTGTGCCGATTGGGCCTTTGACGAATATCGCATTGTTATTGAAAATGTATCCTGAAGTGAAAAACAATATTAAAGAGATTGTCCTCATGGGTGGCGCAGCGAAAGGGGGCAACATGACACCGGTAGCTGAATTTAATATGTTCGTAGATCCGCATGCGGCAAAGATTGTTTTTGACGAGCAAATTAAAATCGTCATGTGTGGATTGGATGCGACACTGCAGACACGCATTTCAACCGACGATATAAAGGAAATTGCGGGCTACGGTAAAGTGGGGGAGATGGTGAGCCAATTGCTAAGTCACTACGACAGCCCTTCATCGACCGAGAACTATATTGCAATTCACGATCTGTGCACCATCTTTTATTTGACGAGACCGGAACTATTTACAGGTAAACGGGCGACCGTCAATGTCGTCACGGAAGGCGAGGCATCGGGGTGTACAATTACGCATTATAACGAAGACGGACATGTGCATGTATGCTTGGACATTGACGTAGAGGAATTCAGACATGAATTCATTGCGACCTTCAAGAAAGTGAATGAGAAATTGGAGGCGTAAATTGAGGTGCCAAATTGAGGTGCCTGTGCAGTAAACTAATCAGTTAATTCACTACAATTGCATATTTGAAAGAGAAGAAGTCGAACAAATCAACCTTTGTTCGACTTTTTTTGCATACATATGCTTTTTGTTGAATTGTCATAAATGTGTGCTGCACAGGCACCGACACAATTCGCACAATTAGTTTAGGTAGTTCATTTGAATTGTATCATCGACGCGGATCTTTTCTGCTTTGACTGTGCCGAGGGGTAGTTCGAGTGTGGAGTGGGCGTTTTTCACAGGAGGTACGACTCGCCACGGTCTTAAGTAGGATATTGTTTTGATGACACGGTTTGATTTGTTGAGGAATATGACGTCAATTGGATGGCGTATAAAGAACATATGGATGGAGTTGCAAGGTATGAGATGAAGACCTTTGTTGATGAGTGGCCCTTTATGACCTGAAAGTCCTGTGAGTCTCTTCCAGAAAGTATCCGCGCGTATGATTTGGAATGGCAGCAAAATCGTTTTGGAGATAGCAATCAAGCCTCCTTTTTAACTAGCTTATTCGTTGAGGACTGTAAAGATTCAGGAATAAATAAAATGCTACTAGGCCATTTGCCCTTCATGGTCGGATTCTACATAATATGATACTTTGAACGGAAAAAGATATAGGGAAATTGGAGGAGGGATTTCGTGAAGTGGTTTAAAAGGCTCTGGAAAGAGGAAGACGGTCAGGCGATGACGGAGTATGGGTTATTGGTGGGGTTAATTGCGATTGCAGTAATTGCGGTGCTAGTATTTTTAGGTCCGGCATTGGCGGGGCTATTCCAAGATATTTTAGATGCTATAGAAGATATCTAAACTTTACCGTAAGAGGAATTGAAGACAGTTTAGCAAATAGCCCGACTTTAGTTGGGCTATTTCCATATGAAAGGAGAATTCCGTTTGGCCAATATTATGATTGCAATTGTCCTCCTTATTTCAGTTGTCACCGATGTACGTCAACGAAAGATATTGAACGTTATTACTTTGCCTGCTATTTTATTAGGTTTCCTTTTTCATGGTGTGACGTCTGGTTTCGACGGGTTACTCATGAGTGGTCTTGGATTTTTGGTCGGGCTTGGGCTGTTGATCATCCCGTTCATCAAGGGGGGAATCGGAGCGGGGGATGTCAAATTGCTGGCAGCAGTCGGTGTATGGAAGGGTGCGGTTTTCGTACTGTACACGACCCTTTTCGGGGCAGCCATCGGAGGAATCATCTCTCTCTTTATTTTACTGAAAAATAGAAGGCTCCGCTCCACAATTCAACATACGCTTTCTTCCTTTCTCGTATTCAATCAAAACAAAGACATCCAGAAACTCGGTCAATCGCACAAGTCGCTATACGTTCCTTATGCAATCCCGATCGCAATAGGTGCGATATTGGCGTTCGTAATGGAGGCGTATATGTGAAATCACAACGGGGGCAGGCGCTAGTCGAAACCGCACTCATCCTGCCGATATTGTTAATCTTATTATTTGGCTTAACCGATCTGGGGCGTGTATTTCATGCGTATTTGACGCTCGACCATGCCGGCAGGGAAGCCGCCAGAGTTGCGGCAGTCGGGGCGGATGATGGCAAAATCAATGAAAAGATCGAACTGGCGACGAGCAGCTTGAATCAAGACAAATTGAAAAAAGACATTGATCCGAAACCTAAAGCGAATCGAACGAGCGGGAAAGACGTCACGATTACGTTAAAGTACTCTATTGACCTACTAACGCCGTTTATTAGTTATATGACCGGACCTATAGAACTGGAAAACAAAACAGTAATGAGGGTGGAATAAATGAAAAAAATAATTCATGCGTTGCTGTTTCCAGTGAAGGAAGAGCGCGGCATCGCCAAAATACTTGTCGCCTTCAGCATCGTTGCATTGCTTGGTTTCACTGCCTTCGTCGTCGATGCAGGCGCCATCTATTTCGAAAAAAGCCGGCTTCAAAAAGCATTGGATGCAGCTGTACTTGGAGGGGCACAGCGTTTGTTAGTGTCCCAAGATGAAGCAAAACAAACCGCAAAACATATTGCATCTAAAAACGGATTTACAATAACGGATATTGAATTGGAGACAGAGGCTAAAGCGATCGAAATTGAGAAAACGGTCAATAAGAAAATGACGTTTGCACGAATTCTGGGGATAGAGGATGCTGATATCTATGCCGTTGCACGCGCTGAGTTGGTTCATTCGGCATTGGTGAAGAAGGATGGGATTGTACCTGTTGGCCCTTTATTAGGCGATTATCAAGCAGGCAATCAGTATAACTTGAACTTTGATTCTGGCAACGGCAATAAGGGGAATTATGGTTTTTTAGCGCTTGAAGGAAATGGATCGGCGATGGGTGAAACGATAAAAAATGGAAGTAAATCCACTTATAAAATTGGAGATGAAGTACTCACCGAGCCGGGATTAAGCTGGGGAATTGCTAGACCTGCTTTTCAACATCGAATTGATCAGGATGCGAATAAGCAGCACTGCCAAGTCTATGAAACAGCTGATTTTGACTGTAATCGAGTCATTATTATTCCGTTAATCGAAACTTACAAAGACGCAAAAGGCAGAGACATCGTGAAAATCAGCGGATTTGCTGCAGTTTGGATAGAAAAAGTCGGTACCCAAAACAATCATGTAATTACCGGCCGCTTCATGGATTTCGTCACCGGAGGCATCTTTGATGACAACGGAACTGAGACCAATCTTTATAGAGTGAAACTCGTGAAATAACAAAAAACAATTGAGCAGGTGAAAAGGTGAATCCGAAAAGAATCTGGTTAGTGGCAATCGTGTTTGGATTCCTGGCTGCCGGCATGTTGTATGTCGTCGTTAAGAATTATGAAACTAGTAAACAGGCAGCTCCTGTCGTTGTCGAGGAGACAGAAGCTGAACAACCTGCCAAGCAGGAACCTACCGAGCAGCAACCTACAGAAGTGCAGAAGAATGAAATGCTGCCGATTCCGGAAGGCAAACGTGCGATGACGATTGCGGTGACCGATGTGCAAGGAGTGGCGGGGTTTATTGAGCCGGGATCGCATGTCGATGTCGTGGCGATTTTAGTTGTACCGGAGGAGCAGAAGGAGACGCAGCATGATGCGGCGACGCTATTGTTGCAGGATGTGAAGGTGTTGGCGATTGGCCACGCAGCGGATGACGAGGAAACGATGAACCGTTATCAGATGGTGACGATTGAAGTGACGCCGGTTGAGGGGCTGACGTTGAGCTTTGCGACAAAGTATGATCTTCACTTGCTGTTGCGGGAAGAGGGGGATCATGAGATTGAGCCGGAGCGCACGCACGTCCATGAAGATGATTTGCATAGAGGGGTGTTCAGGCCGATATGAGTAAATTGATCACCTTGACTGGAAACGGGGAATGGGTGTCCCGGATGGAAGAAATTGCAGCGAGCAGCGATATGGAGTTGTATTGGGCAGCAAATGAATCAATGCTATTCGAGCAATTGAAGGCTTTGGCGGGGTATTGTGTCGTCCTGTTGCCGAATCTCAATTTTATCGATATTTATAGTCTCTGTTCGAAGATTTCCCAGTCCTACATGACGACGCCAATCTTGTTCGTGTTCGAGTCGGAAGATGAATTCGATATGAAGCGGGCAATGCGGGCTGGTGCGGATGACGTCATATTCCTTGATGAGCCTCTCGAGAAAATCCAAGAAGCTCTTCGCCATGCGATGGAGAAGAGGGTTTCGTTAGAGCGCAAACAGCCTGAGCTTCGGAATAATGCGAAAGTGATAACGGTTGCGAGTACGAAAGGCGGGGTCGGCAAAACAACGATCGCTGTCAATTTGGCTGCGGCGCTTTCAAAGCATTCGAAACGGGTAGCCATCCTCGATTTGGATTTACAGTTCGGCGATGTGTCGATGTATTTGGACGCGAGGCCGAAGCGGACGATTTACGATTGGGTGAAAGAGGACTTGGATGCGAAACGGATCGAGGACTACTTGACACTTTCCAAACATGGCATTTCCATTTTGGCGGCACCTCAACGTCCGGAATTTGCCGAAGTCATTACGGGAAATGATGTGCGGAAAGCGATCCATTCGTTGAAGCAGCGGTTCGATGTCGTTCTGATCGATGTGTCAAGCCATATGAATGAAAATACTATCGTGGCGCTTGAAAGTTCGGATGAAATTCTCGTCATGACGTATATGGATTTGCCGACGTTGAAAAATAGCAAGTTGCTAATTGAGACGTTGGCTTTATTGGGACTCGAAGACCGTGTGAAAGTTGTGCTGAATCGTCAATTCAAAGTGAAAGGGATTTCGATGGACATGGTGGAACAAGTTGTCGGCGAGAGGCTGTTCGCAACGTTGCCTGCGAAGGAGAAGTTGATGACGACAGCTGCGAATGAAGGGGTTCCTGTACAAATGTCCCATCCGCGGTCGGGATTTGCGCGGAATATAACGAAGATGGCTGATGTGATAGTCCGTCCGAACCAGTCCAACAATAAACTGGCGGAAGTGCTCGGCCATGCAGGGGGGCATGCGTAATGTCATTGCTTTCGCGGCTCGGTGGGAATCAGCAGGAACCGAATCGTAATTCGGCAAAGGGACTGCAGCCGATCGAATTGAACAAGTCGTCCAGCGATCTATGGGTTCGGCTCCATAATCATCTCGTCGATGAGCTGAAAAAACCTGCCCATCAGGATAAGGAGCTGGAGCCGCTCATCCATCAGCTTGCGGATGCGTTTTTTCTGAGTGAAGCGAACCATCTATCGTTTGAGGAAAAGAAGCAGTTGAAGCAGGATGTAACGCATGAACTGACTGGGTATGGCCCGATTTCACCGTTGCTTGCAGACCCTTCCGTCACAGAGGTGATGGTGAATGGGCCGGATGCCGTCTATGTGGAAATCGGCGGCGTTATTGAAAAGGTGAACATTTCATTCCGGGATGACCTTCACATACTGCGTGTCATCGAGAAGATCGTTGCACCGCTCGGACGGCGGATCGATGAAAGCGTCCCGATGGTCGATGCGAGGTTGCCCGACGGCTCGCGTGTGAATGCAATCATTCCGCCTCTTGCCTTGAAAGGACCGACACTCACAATCCGGAAATTTTCCGAAGTGCCTTTTACGATTCATGATTTATTGCGCAAGCATACATTAAATGAAGACATGGCAGCCTTTTTGAAAGCGGCTGTGGAATCTAAGCTTAACATTTTCATTAGCGGCGGGACGGGAACGGGGAAGACGAGTACATTGAACGTCTTATCTTCCTTCATTTCCACGAAGGAGCGGATTGTCACGATCGAGGATGCGGCAGAGCTGCAGCTTTCCCAGGAGCACGTCGTGTCGCTTGAATCCCGTCCGCGGAACATTGAAGGTCAAGGCGAGGTCACGATTCGCGATTTAGTCCGAAACTCCTTACGGATGCGCCCGGACCGCATCATTGTCGGTGAGGTGCGTGGCGCTGAGACGTTGGATATGCTTCAGGCGATGAATACGGGGCATGAAGGAAGTTTGGGGACGGGGCACGCCAACTCACCGAGAGATTTAGTGGCAAGGCTTGAGACGATGGTGCTCATGGCCGGTTTCGACTTGCCGGTACGTGCGATCCGTGAACAGATAGCAGGGGCATTGGACTTGATTGTGCAACAGGATCGGATGAGGGATGGGTCTCGGAAAATAACGAAGATCACAGAAGTTCTTGGAATGGAAGGCGACAATATCATCCTGCAGGATATTTTTGTTTATCAAACGAGTAAGGACACGTTGGGGAGAGTTATCGGTAAATTTACATCGACCGGCATTCGACCTTACTGTTATGAGAGATTATTGATGTCCAGCAATCAGTTCTTGTGGAAGGGGGAGTGGGAATGAAAATGCTCCTGTTCACTTCCCTGGCATTTATCTTTGGCACTTTGCTTTTTCGGCTTTTCATTGTTCTTGTCGTGGAAAAAGGAAAGTACGAGAAAAGGCTGAAACATTATATTGAATGGGAAGTCGTGAAGAAACGTGAAAGGCGGGAAGAGGAGAAGCGTAATTCCCTGATCAAGTCGCTGGCGAAGGCGATTGAATCCGCCTTGAACTTGTCGAAGAATGAACATCTCCTCGTCCAATCGGGGGTGAAGCTCTCGTTAGGGGAGTTGTTTATTAGCCGCGTGATTATTGTCGTTCTCATTCTGTTGATGGGGAATTATTATGAAATGCATTTTCTCTTTGTTGCCATAATAAGTGTCATTGTATTTTATTTGCCGATTGCTTACGTTAAGAGAAGAAGAAGAATTCGCCTGCAATTGGCATCCAACCAACTAGGGGAGGCGCTCGGTATTATCGCGAATGCCATGCGTGCGGGTTTCAGCTTCATGCAGGCGCTCAAAATGGTGGCGGAAGAGATGGATGACCCACTCGGCCCTGAATTCTTGAAAGCGATACAGGAAATCAACTATGGATTATCGTACGAAGAGGCTTTTCACAATTTGCAGGAGAGGCTTCCGGAAAAAGAGTTGGAAATCGTCTTGAATACGTTGATCGTCCAACGGAAAACGGGCGGGAATATGGCGTATTTATTGGAAACGATGCAAAACGTCATCTTCGACCGGGCCCGGATCATAGGCGAAATCCGGACGCTGACCGCACAAGGGCGATTCTCGTCTGTCATCATCACGATTCTGCCGATTGCTCTCGCTGTCTATATCCGGTTGGTGAACCCCGAGTATTTTGCGACGCTGTTTTCCCACCCGGTCGGTTGGGCGATGGTCATTTATGGAGCTTTCAGCATCATTGTCGGCTGGTTGTTTATTAAAAAAATTGTCCATATCGAGGTGTAGGAAGTGGCTTCCGTATTGTTCATCGTGTTCGGTGCACTGTTTTTTACGTTAATCATTGGAGCGGCCCTCAGTCAACTGTTCAGGCGGGAGATTGTTATCTATGGTAGATTGGTTGACTATTTCGGTTCGGACGATGGTATTGATCGGCTAGAAACAGTTCAAGGTAGGAAGGCTTTTAACTGGGGCATTTTAGAGAGAACCAATCGCGGTCTGAAAATGTGGATCGATCATCGCACGAAGCCTGCGAAAAAGAGGGCTTTGGAGGAGAGGCTGCGCGAGGCGGGTTATCCGATGGGCTTGACGCCGACCGATTTCCGGCTCCTTCAATTTCTCGTCGGAGCGACCGTCTTTCTCTGCTTTGTCCTGCTGTTGTTGAAGATGGGGATTCCGGTTATTTCCATAGTGCTTTTGTCTTCTGTCATGGCGATTCTCTCCATGTATTACATGTCTTTTTATGTAAGTGCGCTCATCAAGCGGCGGCGGCTTGCGATCCAGAAGATGATGCCGGATTTCTTCGACATGGTCAACTTGTCGATCGAGGCCGGAATGGGGCTCGATGCGTCAATTATGAAAATAAGCCGGCAGATGAAGGGACCGTTGTCCGACGAGTTTTTGCAAACGATGCGAGATATGGAACTTGGGAAGTCAAGAAGGGAAGCGTTCGCTGACTTGCGGAGCCGCGTGCCGGTCCATCAATTTCAAAGCGTCATCACTTCTTTGATTCAAGCGGACATATTGGGCGTCGGCATGGCAAAGGCGCTGCGCTCATTGACCCAACGGATCCGCGAACAGCGCACACAAATGGCGCGGGAACAAGCAATGAAAGCCCCGGTGAAAATGGTATTTCCGATGCTGCTATTCATCTTCCCAGCGATGTTCATCGTCATGCTGGGACCGTTGGTGATTTATTTGTTGGAGATGGTATTTTGAATCTTATGGGTGCCGCTCCTTTTGGTGCCTGTGCAGGACACTATTCAGTTTATTCACTACAATTGTATATTGCGGAAAGGGAAAGTCAGTCATATGGGGAATGGCTGGCTTTTTTGGTGTGTATTTATACTGGAGGGTGAATTGTCATAAATGTGTGGTGCACAGGCACCGTCACTATTCAGTCTATTCACTACAATTGTATATGAAAAAAGAGAAAGTCGATGGTGGCAACATGTCGTTGGCTTCCTTTTGTATTTTTATCCGGAATGATGAATTGTCATAAATGCACCATGCACAGGCACCTTAGAAGGGGCCTGGTGTGTGGGGGCTTTGAGCATAAACGTGTGGTGGTGTTCATAGGTTGATAGCATCATTTTAAAGAAAGGGGGATATTGTCGTGGTCGGTAAGTTCTGTAAAGAGTGTGGCAGCGGGATTGGGGAAGGGCTGGCTTTTTGTCCGTCTTGTGGAACCGCTGTCCCGGTTTCGTCTGTTCCGGCAAGGTCGTCAGAAATACCGAAAAGGACGAAGACGCCGCGTGAGCCGGTGAAACGGAAGACGAAGGTGTGGCTGTCGGTAGTCGTTGCATTCTGTTTGCTTGCTGTTGGAACTCATTTTATTCTTTCTCATTTGAACGATAGTACGAAGCAGTTGAAGCGCATCTATAATGCGATTATTGATGAAGATGGCGAGGCACTTTTTGCGGAGTTCTATGAGCGGGACGATCTGATTTACGTGAAAGACAGTTTTACAAAGAGTTTGCAAACAGAGGACCTTTCCGTGTTGTTTGACGAGCTGACACATACAGTCGACCGAGTGAAGGATTCACGTTTGACTGAAGTTGTGGTGGATGAGAGCGGAGTTGACTTGTTCCGGGTGAAATATGGCAGACGTTTTTACGTGTACCCGACTGCTTTAATTGAACCGATTCCCCATCCGTTGTTCATCGACACGGATCTTACGGATACGTCTTTAGTAATTGCGGATCGTGAATTCGAGTTGACGGGGAAGCCGTTGACGATCATTAATGTTTTGCCGGACTCCTACACATTGACGTTGAAAGGGAACAATACATACGTTGACACGGAGGAAAGCATTTTTTTTGATCGATCTTCTTTTAATAAAGATGCAGAAATCAAATTGTCCCGATCTGCCTATGCAGTTCAGTTGGAAGGGATGCCTTCGGACAGCATTGTCGTCGTGAATGGCAAATCTACGGAGAAAACACTTGCGGAGCTTCCGTCGATAGCGCCGGTTTTTGGTGGAGGGGCAACGTTCCATGCAATCCGGACTTTGGAAGGCGGCGAAACCGAGGAGTCGGAAAAGGTAATCGGCATTCCGGGTAACTCGATTTCATTCACCTTTCCATTGCTCGTGAAGGAGGAACGGGAGGCGAAGGAGCGGGAAGAGGCTGCAAGGTTGGAGCTGGAAGAAGCGGCAAGATTGGAACGGGAAGAAACAGCGAAAATAGAACGGGAAAAGGCGGAGTCGGATCTTGCACTTCTTCAGGAAGCCACGGAAACGTACCAGGCATTTAGGAGTGCGTATGAGGATGCGCTGAACTTCCGGAATTTTGCGTACGTCGAGCCGTATTTGACTGGCGGAAGTAATGTGTATAAGGAAATGAAGAAGTTCATTGCGGATATGGATCCGGATAGTTTCTATGTATTCTCATCCAATGAAGTAGTGGATGCTGAAATTATCGGCGACGTCATCCATCTGTATGTCCGTGAGAAATTTTATTATACAGATAAGCGTGAGACGCTGGAGTATGACCGCAAAAAACGATATGAGTTCGAGAAGAACGGCTCTGGCAGCGGTTTGCGCATACTTAAAATTCATATTGAAGATACAAAGAAGAATAAATCATGAGGGGGAATTGAGTGTGACCATTCAAACGAAAATCGGTGGCGGGTTAAATAAATTGCAGGACACTATCCAGACGGGCAAGCAGAAGATGCAACTCGTCCAGGAAACGAGTCAAGTGAAGACGGAAATGGAACAGATACGCCAGGAACGTATAAAGCTGATCATTCAGCTTGGCAATGATATTCATTTGAAAATACGAAAAGGCCTTGAAAAGGATGAGAACCTCCTGAAACTATCCGCACTTATCGAGCGACTGGACAAAGAAATTTATTCAAAAGCAAAGCAATTGGAACTTTTGAAAGCCCAGCAAGCAAGCGACACCGCCAGCTGTTCCGGCTGCAAGAATCCTGTCCAGCCGACAGACAAGTTCTGCGGCCATTGCGGGGAAGCGGTTGCCCAGCAGCAAACGAGTGAAGAAACACTTGAAAAGGCTTGCATGAACTGTGAGACGAATATAACGGAATCCGCTGTTTTCTGCCCGTGCTGCGGAATATCCGTGAAGGAATAAGGAGGCCATGCGCATTGTTCTGTAAAGATTGTGGAGCAAATAATAACGAGTTCGATCTGTATTGCGCGGCGGATGGCGCAGCCTTACTTCCGATTCCAAAAGGGTTTTTCGCGTCTCCTTTAGTCTATTGCGGAAAGTGTGGCGGGAAAAGTGATGCTGCGGATGCATACTGCAAACAATGCGGGCACCATTTGATTGTGTTTGAACAAAGCGCTCAAAAGGTCGATGTCAGTTCTGTAAAATCCTCTGTGCCTATAGTGAAGCAACCTGCTTTGAGAGTGGACTCCCTTCTTTCCCCGGCATTCATCAAAGCTGCTCTGGTGCCGGCCGCTATTGCGATTATATTGGCACTACTGTCCGCTTTCGTCGTCCAAATGTTTACGGAAAAAGTCGTATTGGACGCGGTTGAATCGAGTACGGGAATTTCCTATTCCGCCAAGGACTTGCAGAGAATGAACATGATGGCACAAAATCTGCTCGAAGAGAAGGTCAATGTTTCAGGCCCGAAAGTCTACGGTATCACGACATTTGTCGCATTGCTCCATAATGCAGATATCGCATTGAAGGCGAATTTGGATTTATTCTTGACGACCTTTGGAATAAAGGCCGATTTGAAAAACCTAGCTCCTTATTTGCTGTTCATACCTTCTTTAATTCTCGCACTTGGCGGGGTTTTGCTTGGAAAGCGCGCATGGAAATCTGGTTTGCCTATTCTTCCGTCAGCCATATGGATGAGCGTTATTTATGCCTTTTTCGTAGCAATCACCACGTTGTTTGCCGGTTGGAAAATTAGTGGCAGCGGCAAAGGATGGGCGGCACTCGTCGCAGGTGAGGCATCATTGAAATTTTCTATTGTCACTTCATTCATCACTGCACTGCTCCTTGCGCTTGTGATCGTGAGCGTCACAGCGTTTTTCACGAAACATGGAAAAATGGCATTTACGGTAATGAAAACGATGAATCCGATTTATCAATACGGGTTTTATTCGCTACTTGTTGTCGGCACGATCGCAGGGATAGGTTCCCTTCTATCATTCTGGACACTGGTAACGTATAAAGCAGGGGATCTGCAACTGAATGGCGTTGAGGCGGCGGGCGAGTCGTTGTTCATCGCGCTTGGTCCGTTTTGGCTCATCACTTTGTCGCATTTGGTGCCGCTGAATTTCAAGTTGCAAATGGAAGATATGATGCTCTCCGTCAACGCATATCTATTCAGTTCGACAGATGGGATTGCGAAGGCGTTCCCGGATAATCCGGATGCTATGGAGTTCATGAAGATCTTTTTATTCCGGGGTGATGACGGTCTGCCAATCTGGATGAAGCTGAGTATCTTCATTCCGATCATCCTTTTGGGGGTTGTTGGATTCAAAGTTTTTCATTCGCCGGTGGAGCAATTGGCATCAATCGTTTTATTTGCAGCTACGTATACTGTTCTCCTTGTTTTGTTTACAGTCGCGACGCGGATGGGAATTTCCATAACCGTAGTCGAACCCTTCTCAATCAAAGTCCAGGCGCCGATTATCGGAACGGCTGCTATTACATTTGTGTTGGCGTTTGTGTGCTTGTTTGTTGGTGGGTTTGTTGGGGGCAAAAAGCGATCAGTTGTGTAATGTCGCATTCTCCAACGGATAGATATGCTAGGAGGAAATAATTTGGACCAAGATAGTTGCCCATCCTGCAATATGGACATGGAGCTTGCTGAACTATTTTGCCGAAACTGCGGTTGGAGACGTCCTGCGGAGGTTGATAAAAAACCTAAAAGACGGAGCAGGTTGTCTATTAAAATCATTTCAACATTTGCCGTTTTGGCAGGGATGCTTATTGGTTGCCATCTTTTATTGACAAACATCACTTCGCCAGAGCGGTCGATGGAGCCGTTGCATGCAGCCCTACAGTCTGGGAATGAAGCATTATTCCTGGATTTGATTGGTGCAGACCGGAATGATGAACAAGCGGCGGCCCTTTTTAAATCATTGCACATTCGAGCTGACACTTTTTTTCTATCGGATCTTGCCGACGCCGTAAAAGAGGTCCACCAAAGCGGCCTGCACCAAATCATCCGGGGAAACAGCGAGCAGCCATTGCTTCGACTGTATTTAAAAAATAGGTTTGGGTTGTATCCGGTTGTCAATTTCAGTATTGCTCCTGGTTTTGGGGAAGTGGAAACAAACTTTGATGCAAACGAAACAGTTAGTGCTATGTCAACGGATGCGGATAAGGTTCAGCCTTTATCTACCGAAGAGGCGCAGAAGATCGTTGAAGGTTTGCTAGATTCAATATCCGAAGTATTTTGGAAGCATGGGGAGCAGTTCGAGGTGACTTCAGATATGGAGACTGACGACTACTTCGGAATGATTCGGCCATCACTATTAGATTACGCATCTATTGAGTTCACCGATGGATACTTGAAGGGGAACGCATCTCTATTTTATTTTGACTATGATGTGAAGGTCTTTCCTAACACGAGTCTAGATGTTCGTTTCACTTTACATGAAGTAGCTGCGGATCGATTTATCGCATCCAGTATTGAATTTGGCGATGGCGTTGTTTCCTACAGCGCTACCCTCTTTTACACAGTCGTGAAGGAAGACGGCTATTGGAAAATGGACGACATGAAATGGGTTCCTTCAACGGAAGAACATCTTAACGTCACCGCAGATGAAGTACTTGCTCACTTGAGAACGTATAATCCGGGTGTCGAGATTGTGAAAGAAGTAGATTATAACGGTTCAAAAGTTTATATAATAAGCTTTGGAGAAGGTGAAATGAACTATGGGTTATACGCGGATACCGCTAACATCGGTTACGATATACCGGATCACCTTTACCCAAAGGGTCCCGTTAATCCGAGCCTGCCGACACTCCCTTTAACCCGGGACCAAGCAGAAAACGCAGTAAAGGAACACCTTCGTATTGGGGAGTATGATGTTACAAAGGTGGCTTATGACCATGACAATGAAAGGGGCCACTATGTCTTACTCGTGTATGAGATTATGGACGCCGGCACACAGTATGAGCGTCTCGCCACGTTAGGCTGGTACGGGGTTGACCCTCAGACGGGAAGGGTTTATGAAGCGATGTTTGGGGAGTAAGGGGAAGGGGTTTACAGAGGTGGCTTTACATCGGTACCGGCAGCAACGGTGCCTGTGCAGTGAACAATTCAGTTTATTCACTACAATTGTATAAAGAAAATAAGAAAGTCGATGACAGTACATGTTATCGGCTTTTTTTGTATTTTCATTCAAAAAGGTAAATAGTCATAAATGTATCTTACACAGGCAGCAACACAATTCAGTCTATTCACTACAATTGCAAATAGAGTTAAGGGGAAGTCAATGATGGCAACATGTCGTTGACTTCTATCGGTATTTTCATCCAGAACGGTGAATTGTCATAAATGTGTGGTGCACAGGCACCGACACAATTTAGTTTTCTTGTTTCCAAAATCTTTCATTGCATAATAAAAAGTATTTGTGTATTATTATGCAATACTATTAATAAAGATTGAAAGGAATGAACACTATGGAACATATGGGTTTGTTATCATTAATTCCCCCGCTTATTGCGGTTATTTTAGCGATCGTTACGAAGAATGTTATTATTTCACTATTTTCCGGTGTTTTCGTTGGTGTTCTTATGCTTGTCGGAGGCAATCCGCTTACGGCGACGACAGGTGTGATTGGGGATTATTTGTTTCCGCAGTTGACGGATGGTTATAATGCGGCTGTTCTTGTCCTATTATTTTTCATTGGCGGGTTTGTTGCTCTTATGGAAAAATCGGGCGGTGGGGCGGCGCTTGCTGCAGCTTCGGTAAAATATATTAAAACGCGGGCGAATGCGCAACTGTCAGCGTGGTTCGGGGGGATTGTCATTTTCTTCTCTGACCTTGGCACGCCGCTTATTGTCGGTCCCGTTTTTGAAAAGATTTTTGATAAGGTGAAGATTTCCCGAGAGAAGCTTGCGTGGATTATAGACTCCACTGCTTCACCGGTAGCTGTCCTTGTCCCGTTCATCGGGTGGGGCGTGTATATTATGGGGTTGATTCGTGCGGAGTTCGATAAGGTGGGCATTGCAGATTCTGAATTCAGCACGCTTATCCAAGTGATTCCATTCCAATTTTACGCGATTCTGACGGTATTGCTTGTGCCTTTGATTGCATTGACGAAGCTCGATTTCGGGCCGATGGCAAAAGCTGAAAACCGTGTACGCCAAACGGGTCAACTTTATTGGCCTGAGTCGAAGCCGCTTCGGAAGGCTGAGGAAATGAAGGAATATACGACGGGCAGCCGCACGATTCTTATTTGGCTTCCGCTTCTTGTTTTATTCGTTACGTTGTTCGGTTTGCTCGTTTCGAAGGGTTTTCCGTTCACACCAGTTCCAGGCGGCGATTTCCGTGTAGCGCTTAGTACGGCCTATCTGTTTGCGGCCATTACGATTGTCATTCTCATGATTGTTTATAAAGTGAAGAAGTTTAATGAGATTTTTGATATATATACAGCCGGTATGCAGAAGATGGTGTACGTGGCGGTGACGCTTGTCCTTGCGTGGTCGCTTGGAAAGGTGATTGGGGAGATGGGAACGGCGGCATTCATCGTAGAAGTGACGAAAGGGAACGTGCCGGCATTCATTATTCCTGCGATATTATTTGTTGTTGGTGCCGTCATGTCGCTCGCTTCCGGGACATCATGGGGAACGTTCGCCATTATGCTTCCGATTGCAATCCCGATGGCGATTTCACTTGATGCGCATATGCTCGTATGCATCGGTGCGGTTTTATCTGGAGGAATTTTTGGAGACCATTGCTCGCCGATTTCGGATACGACGATTCTTTCATCGACAGGGGCTGGGGCGGATCATCTCGATCACGTCAAAACGCAATTTCCATATGCAGCGCTGAACGCATCAGTTGCTCTCATCGGATTTATCGTTGCAGGAATGACAGGTAGCGCGTACACGCTAATCCTAGCAATTGCACTTCTCCTCGTTGCGACTTTTGTTTTATCGAGAAGGAAAGCAGAAAAAGTGGGAGCGGAAATAAACGCTTCTTAAACGGTGCCTGTGCAGCAAACAATTCAGATTATGCACTACAATTGCATAAGAGAAAAAGGGAAGTCAATGATAGCAACATATTATTGACTTCCTTTTGTATTTTCATTCGAAAAAGTGAATTGTCATTAATGTGTCTTGCACAGGCACCAGTACAATTCAGTTTATTCACTACAATTGCATGTAGGAAAAGAGGAAGTCAATGATAGCAACATATCATTAGCTTCTGATTGTATTTTAATTCATAAATGTGAATTGTCATAATTGTACCGTGCACAGGCACCGTTTCGGGTGTTCGTGTAAGACTACTGGCTATCTTCGGGAAAGAGAATTAGTATAGTAAGTAACAGTAAAATTGAATTGTGTAGAGTTGAGGTGTTTCCATGAAAGCATTTATTGTAAAACTGACATTTGAGGATATCGAACCGCGGATATGGAGAAGGGTTGTCATGCCTGCGGATGCAACGTTTAATCGATTGCATGAAATGATTCAAAACGTCACAAACTTTCAAAGTAAGTTTATTGATGAGCCTTATCATTATTTCAATATAGAGGTAGATGGGCTGTTCATTACAAATAATCCTTCGATTCATGATGAATATAAGAAAGATTTTAATGGATTGGTGCTTAAACGTCCTTCCCATCTGAAAATAGATGACTATTTGGAGGCGAATGGCCAGTTCTTGTATCGTTATGATTCGGGGGATGATTGGCGTATCATTGTCGATCTCGAGGAGATTGTCGAAGATTACTATTTCGGTTTCCCGACAGTTCTAGCGGGAGAGGGTACAGCGCCTCCGGAAGATGTCGGAGGTTCACTGGGGTTTGCTCAATTTTTGACCATTTATCATGATCCTTCCCATCCCGATTATTTGTCGAAGCGTGAGTGGGCAGAAGCACAGGGCTATAAACCATTTGATATGGATGACATAAACGAAACTTTGAAATCAATGAGGTACCAGAAAACCGAGTGGGACCGTATTGACCATAAAAACTATCGTGTCATATCGGATAAATATCGTGGTCCGAAGCAGATCGAGCAGGTTGAAATCCCGTTCAAAGAGCTGGTCGTGGATTATATTGTTGCTTGTACGAACTTATACGGTATTGTTTCTTATGAAAAAGTACTTGAAATTTACAATGGCCAAAATAACTCGCCGATTACAAGTGAAATGATGAAGACGTTGGTAACTGACTCGCAAACTGTCGAGCTTTTGAAAATGCGTCACGTATACGTAGAAGGTCAGAATTTTCACCACGGGTCGTTAGATAAGATTGACAAGTTGAAAATTTTGAATGAAGGACAAGTGAAGCCGTATTATGTTCCAGAAAAGGACGAGCTTCTTCGATATGCAGAGGATGCCTATTTTGAACCAACGCCCCAGCATGAAGAGCTTAAACAGCTAATGATGAAAGAGGGGTTTCCAGAGGAGAGGATCGAAAGAGAAATTCGAATGCTTGTCGAAGAGCTGTCCGTTCCTAGTGCTAGTATCATCTCTATATTCCAACCGTTCGCAAGCCGATTAGGATTAAACGATAAGGCACAAATATACAGTTATGCACAACGGGTGACAGACATTGCGAACACAACGCGATATTGGAAAAATCGCGGTCACACGCCGATAGAGCTTTCTCAATTTGAGAAGCCTCACTTGCGTCCTCTGCCTGCAGAGCCGGCGAGAAAAGTAGGCCGTAACGACTCATGCCCTTGTGGTAGTGGGAAGAAATATAAGAAATGCTGCTTGAAGTGAAAAACGTGATTGCAGGGTGCCTGTGCAGCAAACGATTCAGTTTATTCACTACAATTGTATAATTTGGAAATGAAAAGCCGATCAATTAGTCATTTGATCGGCTTTTCTTCGTATTTCTATTCATATTGTTGAATTGTCATAAATGTGTCTTGCACAGGCACCGACACAATTCACCCAAGCTAGGTTTATGTCCTTGCCATCCGGGTACGTGACAAGGAGATAGAGTATTTTGAAATTAGTGGATGTACGAAGGAGGTGACTTATATGAAAAGGGTTCTCCTCTATAGCAGCCTTTTTCTCTGTACGTTCATTGCACCGATTGCTGTCGCGCATGCTGAAGCGGAGGGCGCGAATGGAAAGGGCATTTTGACTGGAGTGTTGAATAAGGTCGAGTCGACGGTGAAGGAAACGACTGAATCGGTTGGAGAAGTTGTCGAATCGGCGGTGGAGGGGGCGGATCAAACGGTGCAGGATGCTGTTTCGTTCACAAAAGATACGGTTGAAACGCTCGCCGATACTTCTACTGAACAACCCGTTTCTGAGATTGTGGATCACACAATTGATTTTGTCGATGGAACAGTCGGCAATGTTGGCCCGGTTGTTGAAAATACGACGGAGACTATACAGGCAACAACCTTGGCGTTGACGGGGATTGTGGAAGAACTACCCGACATTCCTATTGTCACCCCAGTCCTTGATGAAGTAGGAAAAGTCGTCATTGAGAAAACGGAGACTGTGAGTGTCACAGTTGAAAATGTGCGAGATAAAGAGGCGGCGGGCTCTATTGAGGAGGTTACTGAGTATAAAACACCAGTACTTCCGCAACAGGATGATGCGCCACCTATCAATGCGCATTCTGACGAAGTGATTGAACAACCTGTTTTTGATACGAACCTAGATGTGCAGGCAGATGACCCGATTTCTACGATTGATTCCCTGGAAGTTCTTGAATCTACTGAACCTGAAATAGATGAAGATATGGATTTTATTTCGAACGAAACTCCTCGAGAAACTGCCGTCAGTTTTGTGAATCAAGTTGCGAGCGTTGCAAAGGTCGAGAGGAAAACACCAGCTAAACAAGAAACCCCTACGATTCCCATTCAATCAAGTACGCAGGAGGACGGGATTCCGATTGGGTTAACTTCGGGTACTACATCTGTTTTTTCTCCTTTAGTAACTCACGGAGGGAATTCTGATGTCGTGCCGGGTGTCGTTGATGGATTAGCGGTGCTGGACTATTTGATTGGAAGGCAATGGATTCATTCCGACGAACTTATGAGGATCCTATGGGTTCACGCACCACCTGGCCAACCGCCCCAATCCACTCCTTTTTTACATGCGAAAAAGTAAAAAAGGAGAGGAATCAAAATGAAAAATAAGCTGAAAAATGTCGGAGTTTTAACGTTTGGTCTCTGTGTCGCGCTAGTTTTGTCGACTTCGAATGCCGCTGCATCCGAGGATAGCTCGATTGTCGATGTGAATGTATTAAGTAAAGAGGATGGCAAGTCCTCAGTACTGTATGTTGAAATTTTGGATGTGCCGATAGTTGGCGATGTAAACGTAAATATTCCTTCCGAGGCGGAAACAGGTGACTCGTACGCATTGGCTACTGTAGAGGTAAGTGACGGCGTTGTGGATGATTTGGATATTTCTGTACTGGAGAAAACCGAGACAAAAGCGTCTGTAGCAACGGTTGAATTGGAGTCGTCACTGACGGATGATGTAACCGTTAACGTTGTTTCTGGCGAAAAGATGCCGGGCTCGCTTTATGGCGGTGTGGTCGAAGTGAACGCGAAAGATTTGCCATTGCTCGGCGAGACGCATGTAAGGCGTGTTGGATAAACATGTGACTGCTGATGAAGCTGGGAAATCCTACTCCGTGGGATTGATTCAAACGGATGTCAACGATGGTCTGCTTGACGATGCGTCTGTGAACGTATTGGCGGCAGAAAAAGCAAAAAACATGTCGACTAAACATGAAACGTCCGTTGTAGCTGATGTTTCTGTCGATAATCACAAAGGGCTATTAGATGATGTGAACGTTTCTGTGTTGAAGTATGCGGAATCAGAAACGGCTGATTTGGAGGATTCGAAAGCTTCACTTGCTTCTGTCGGATTGGAAACCCCGGTGACAGATGATTTGAATGTGGATGTGGCATCAATCGACAGAACGGCCAACTCGTTCGACGGCAGCCTTGTCGAAGTGAACGGGGAAGACGTACCGTTGCTAGGCGAAACCCATGTCGGTGTGTTGGATAAACATGTGAAAGCCGATGGGGAGGGAAAATCGTTTTCCACAGGTTTGATTCAAACAGAACTGAATGACGGTTTGGTTGAAGATGCGTCTATCGAAGTGCTCGTTCGGAAGATGGAAACGACAGCGGACGGAGGTTTGGTGACGAGCAGCGGCGCGAGTTTGAATCTTGGATTGCCAGGAATGGATGACATCTCCGCAGGTGTGTTAAAAAGGCAAAGACAGTTCACGATTGTGATAGATGAAAGACCAAATGTCGCAGTACCGCCATCGACGGATGTTGGAGATGATGGTGGAGCGGAAGAAATTGCACCTGTTCCTGAAGTAGAAAGTGATCTGCCGGTTGCTCCGGAGAGTCTGGATGATGCCACTTCAGATAGGAATGAAGAGGAACAAACCACGCCCCCTGCAAATGGTGATGATTCCGGAGATGGTTTCAGCAATGAGGAAGATGGAACGATGGAGAACAAAACGAGCGCGGATGAAACAGTGGGAGAATCTGAACAAGAATCTGCCGCTGGGAATGGAATGTCAGGCGATGTTGACGCCGATTCTGGCTCCAGAACAGGAGAACGTAGCGGTACTACAAGTGTATCCGGTCTTTCGGGGGTAGGTCAATCGAGTGTAATGAACAGCCTTGCCATGAACAACGCGGCTCCACAATCTTCATTGCCAAAAACGGGCGGCTTCTGGGACGGAAAGCGGCTGGCATTCCTTGCGCTGGCCCTTATGGTGTTGGGGTTTGCAATGAGGCGTTTGGGAAAGCCGACGATGTCGGTGGCGTGAAAGCGGTGGAATGTAGATGAAGAGTACATTGAACTGGCTTGGGACAATGCTTGTAATTTCGGGCGTTGGGCTATTCGTTTGGCTCATGAGCGGAACTGCGAAAAGTGACGCGCATCAGCAAGAAATGATGGAGGCATTCCGTTCCGTCCAAGTTACGGAGGGCACAGATGGGCCGTCTGAAAAGAGTGCCGCTTTTGCGAAACTTGACGGAATCGAAGGGGTTTTGTCAATCCCGGCAATCGACTTAGAAGCGCCAGTGCTGTACGGAGCGGATGCGAAAACGCTCAACGAATCCCTCGGCGCCATCGAAAACATGGACCTGCCCGGCGAGATGGATGGCAGCTACGCCATCGCCGGGCACCAGGCCCATGTGTTCGGCAAGTATTTCAACCGGCTTCATGAAATGGAAGTCGGTACCGAGTTCACATTCCAAACGGCTGACGAGGAGATGGCATTCAAAGTAATTGATATCAAAATCGTCAAGCCCCACGAAGTTGAAGTGCTGAAGCCGAAGGAAGGAATGGCGCTCATGTCCCTCATCACATGCTACCCCGCATTCTCCAACGAATACAGGCTCGTTGTGCAGGGGGAGAGGGTTGAGTGAACAAAACAGCACGCAAATCGTTTTGCAGATTTGTGTGCTGTTTGTTGTTTTTATGGGAGTGAGGCTTAATCCTAAAGGATTACCATCTGAGTATTAGATTTAACGATCTTTCTCTAACGTAAACTGCATTATAGGCGCAAAAAATAACCCGTTTTGAACCTCCATCAATGGATCCCCTTCTAGCAAATCGGTATTTTTCATTGAAAAAGTTACCGTTCCGGTTGTGCTCATTCCTGGATTCAAACGATTTTCTTCAATATTTATACTCTTACTTGAGTAAACGTTTCCCTTATTTTTAATTTTAATGGACATGTTATGAGTCGATATGGCGATGTTACTGATGTTTTCAATTGTGAAATGAAAAATTTGCTCAGTATCATCGTGCGAGGAACCGGTAAGCTGGAACGCCAAATCCTCAAATTGCATTATGTCAGAGGTGAAGCCAATATTTTTCTCTGCCTGCACTTGTTCAACTGATGAGGAGCCAGGTTTGACTAGTAGGAATACGGTTAAAGCTATTGAACCGATAAGAGCAAGTAACAATGCTTTCTTGTGCCACAATTTCTTTGCCAATGAAAACCCTCCGATTATAAATATTAAACATTTAAATTACATTGAGTGTTGGCATTCAAAGAATTCCTTGAATGAAAGAAATATGATAAAAAAAAGTGAGAAATGCGATTACGATTCCTAAAATTGCCTGAATTCGCAAGTAAGGCTTGAACAAACCTACAACTCCAAAAACAAACGCCAATAACCAGACGGGCATTAGCAGAAAACCAATAATCGGGATTATGCCAAATAGAAATCCGACCAATGCCAAGATGAGTGAAATTGTCGCGCATGTATTTTTCTCGATTCTAATATGGTGAGTCAATTGATTCTTCCTCTCAGGTTTTAGTTACATTATTTCCAAATTACTTCCATTCTATTCCTGAGGAAGAAGAGGGAGATGCATTATTAGTGCCATTATTAGGTTCTCATTATTAGGTGCCTGTGCAGTAAACAATTCTGATTGTTTTATGCGCTACGATTGCATAAGAGAAATAGGGAAGTCAATGATATCAACATGTCATTGACTTCCTTTTGCATTTTCATTCATGAATGTGAATTCTCATAAATTTGTCTTACACAGGCACCGGCGTAATTTAAAAGAGGGTTTGCGTAATATTCAGCGAATCAGTCATTATAGTACATTATTTGGAAATGGGGGATTAAGGGTGCAGCATATGTTGTTCGCAGATCCGATTAAATTGAATGCTATTCGTTACGGGGAAAAGGAAGCGCTATCTTACATGGGCAAGAGGTTTAGTTATCGTGAATTCAACGAGCGCATTAATCGGTTGGCACATGCACTGCTTGGTGCGGGTGTTGAAAAGGGCGATAAGGTAGCGTTCATGCTATTAAATTGCAATGAACTCTTTGAAATCATGTTTGCTTGCGCAAAGATCGGGGCGGTTTTCGTACCGATCAACTCTCGCTTCGTTGGCCCTGAAATTGAGCATGTGTTGAAGAACTCTGAGGCAGTTGGGTTGTTTTATGGGGTGGAGTTTGACAAAGAAATTTCTTCTATTAAAGAGCGAGTGAAGAACGTGCAGCTTTACGTATCAGTTGGAGGTTCTGGTGATGTGGCACCTTTCGAATTTGAAAGCTGGATCGCTCTTCATTCCGAAAAGGAACCGGTTATTCATTATGAATTGAGGGAGCTCGATACGGTTTGTATTATGTATACGGGAGGGACGACGGGGCATCCCAAAGGCGCGGTCAGGTCGCATCGGAGCATGTATCTCGTTGCGTTACTGTTCAGCATTGAATTTGGGATTGTAAGGAACGGCAAAGGATTGGTTTCCGGTCCTTTGTATGGTGCGGCGGCTCTGTCGACTTCCGTACCGAATCTTTTGGTCGGCAACTCATTGCATATTTTGCCGAAGTTCCACCCTGTCGAAGTGTTGGAAGCGATTGATCGAGAGAAAACGACGACTTCATTTATGGCTCCGCCGATGTTTGATGCGATTTTTGCTTTACCCGAGGAAATTCGAAACAAGTATGATGTCAGTTCGATGAAAGGGCTGTTCTCGGTCGGCGCGCCTTTACACTCCAGCACGAAGGAAAAAGTGATGGCATTCTTTAAAGATGCCGAGCTGAATGAGTTTTACGGTGCAACGGAGCATGGAGGCTCGACGAATTTATTCCCTGAGTACCAGGAACTGAAGGATCGCTCCGTCGGTGTGCCGATGCTGGGAATGGAAGTGAAGCTTGTCGATGCCAATGGGAATGAAGTGCCGCGGGGTCAGCCGGGCGAGTTTTTGGTGAAGGGCTTGACCCTTTGCGATGAATATTATAAAAATCCGGAAGCGACAGCCGAAGCGTTCCATGGCGAATGGCTTGGCCTCGGTGATATGGGTGTTCAGGATGAAGACGGATTTTATTCCATCGTCGATCGTAAACAGGATATGATTTTGTCGGGTGCGTTGAACGTTTACCCTGCGGAAATTGAAGGCGTCCTCCATCGCCATCCGAAAATAGCGGACGTCGCGGTGATTGGTGTACCGGATGAAAAGTGGGGAGAAACGGTGAAAGCGATCGTTGTCCTTCGTGAAGGGGAGGAAGCTGACGCAAATGAAATTATCGATTTTTGTGATGGTAAGCTCGCCGACTATAAAAAGCCTCGATCTGTCGACTTCATGGATGAACTTCCGCGGAGCTTGCAAGGGAAGCTATTGAAGTATAAGTTGCGGGAGATGGTGGCTTTAGAGAAATAATTTGAATTGTGTGGGTGCCTGTGCGGCATACAATTCAGTTTATTCATTACAATTGTATAATCTACAAATGAAAAGCCGATCAATTAGTCATTTGATCGGCTTTTCTTCGTATTTCTATTCATATTGTTGAATTGTCATAAATGTGCCGTGCACAGGCACCGACACAATTCACCATTCTTTATTCCAAAACGGTGTAAACCATTTTACGCCTCTGCGGTTCATGGGGAGGAGTTTCATGTCGGCGATTAGATGGCTGCCGTATCCTGCAATTCCCGCTGCTAGTAGACCGTCAAGCGCCCACTCTTGCTGTAATTGATTCAAAATGAATGCATAAAAAGCGAGCCCAAGAAGGGAGTGCGTGTAGGAGCGGTGGGCCAGGAATGACGCGATGACGATATAGCTTCCCATAAGCAGGACACCGATCGACTGATGCATGACAATTCCGAGCCACATCACCATGACACCGGTAAGGGTCAACATTCTTCGTTGTGTAATGAGTCGCGATACGATGAACAGGAGCAAACCGATTCCTGCGTAAAGTAAAATGGATGGGCTAAAGCCTGAGTTGAAGTATTGGTAGACGATTGCTACTAAAATGCCCGCACCGACGAGCTGCATGAGCCATTGAGTGAGCTGCTTGGAAAGAGTGATCCGGTTGCTCGCCAATCCGTTCGTATCCAAGTCGGGGACAAGCGCTGATACGCCGCCTGCCAATGAGGCGACTGCGACTGTATATAGATCGGGCTGCACCTGATACCCTGCAAATGCTCCGACGGCGACGCCGATAACTGCGTGTGAACTTCCTTTCATCTGTAAACCTCTCTTGTTGTGTAATCTTCTTATTATCCATCATGTTGGAGAGGGGAAGCAATGGGCAGAAGTTAGTACTTTTACAGGGGCAGGCGAATGAAGGACTATTTAAATTTGATAAGTTGAAAATTTCAATAGCGTAATTGTGAGGTTGTGTTACAATTATTTACAAATAACCGATTATCGGAGTGATGAAAGATGAGAAAAAGTTTTACAGGATTTACCGCAATGGTTATTGCATTTCTTATAATTGCCATGCCCATCCACACAGCTGAGGCAGCCTCGGCAAAGTTCAAAAATTGCACGGAGTTGAATAAAACATATCCAGGTGGCGTCGCTAAAAATGCCAAAGTCAAAAATGTAGGTGGCAAAACAAAGTTCAAGCCATTCGTTTCAGCCGAAATTTATAATGCACATACAAAGATGGACCGCGATAAGGATGGGATTGCGTGTGAAAAGTGAAAGATAGGTGCCGAAGGATAGGTGCCTGTGCAGCGAACTATTCAGTTTATTCACTACAATTGCATAATGAAAAACGGGAAGCCAATCAAATTAATATTTGATAAGCTTCCCGTTGTATTTTTATACTCATTGATGAATTGTCATAAATGTACCTTGCACAGGCACCGAAACAATTCGCACAATTATCGTCAGTTCCCTGTCCGATACTTCATTTCATACTGCCCGCCGTTCTCGACGAATATGAACATTTGATAATTTGTATGAGGAAAGAACTTGCGAATCGGGGTTACGATGATATCGTTTGCTTTCGTTTCCGTAAGAATTGGAACATCTTTTCCTGAACGGTTGATGCGGATATCGACTTTATCCCCTTCTGTCAACGCTCGATCAAATGTGATTTTCCAGTTTTTATTCAACGGTACGTTTTCGTGTGAGGGAAATGATTTGACATCTGACGCGACTTCCCGTGGAGGTGCTGATTTCTCTTGCATCACCATTTCATTATAGTTTGAAAGGTTAAGAATCCCCTCGCCGAATTGCGGATCCCAGCCCACCGCTCCTTGATCGGTAGTGTATTTCTTCAGCAAGCGTTCAATGTCTTGTGCTGTTCTTGACGGGTCTTCTAGCTTAAGCATGGCGACGACTGCGCTCACAAAAGGCGTGGCGGTTGAAGTGCCGCTATAACTCTTGAAAGAGCCTCCGGGGACGCTTGATAGGATGTCGACGCCGGGTGCCGCTATGTCGATGGAAGCTCCGGTATTGCTGAAGTCTGCAATACGGTTATTCCGATCGGCAGCTCCTACAACAATCACATTCTGTTCACCCGCCGGATAGAGGTTGGTCGTATCCATGCTTTCATTCCCTGATGCAACGACGACAACGACGTCATGTTCCAGTGCATAGCCAATCGCCTCAGCTAAATAGGTCGAATACTCCTCGCCGACGAAGCTCATGTTGATGACATCGGCGCCGTGATCGACTGCATATCGAATGCCCTCAGCGATATGATTGTCGTAGCCTCGCCCTTCCTTATCCACCGCACGAATCGGCATGATTTTCACGTTGGCCGGCGTCGTATCGGCAATAATGCCCGCCATATGCGTGCCGTGGAAATGCTCGTCCATCGGGTCTGGATCCTTGTCCAATACGTCATATCCCGCAACTAGACGGTCACGTAGGAAAGGGTGGTTCAAGTCGACGCCAGTGTCGATAACGGCCACAATAGAGATTCCTTCCAAATCCTGCGTTCGTTCAATTAACCTGTCAGCCCCAATCCGAGCCGGTCCCCACGATTTCGCTTGCCACGTACCCGCTTGTAGTGCTATCGTGCGGAAATAATCCGGCTGTAACACCTTCGCATCAGACAGGTTTTCAATTTCATCTTTATGTACACTTTCAACAATCAATTCATTTTCTTCATTGAGAACTTCCACGAGGAATCGGTCACTCTCACTCGCCAGTGCAGCTGGACTTGCCAAGCAAAGCACAAGCAACACGGATAAAATACTTGTCCATACAACCTTCTTCATCTGTCTACTCACCACCATGTCATTTGTCTATTAGACTATAGCACAAATTAGTAGTTTTCAAACAAATGCCTCTTAGGTGGTGCCTGTGCGGTAAACAATTCAGTTTATTCACTACAATTGAATACGAAAGAAGTGGGAAGGTTGACAAATAGCGTTTTAGGTAACCTTTCATTGTATTTTTATGTCTATCGGTGAATTGTCATAAATGTGCCTTGCACAGGCACCGGAATAATTCGACGCAATATGGTTTAATGAAGGGTTTTTCGAGTGCGTGTCGTATTAGGTATAGTATTAGAAAGTACGCTGGAGGAAGAGGGGGAAAGGCGATGAATCTTTACCAGTTTGAAGAGATGGTGGACGCTACTATTGTCGACCGGGGTTCTGAGTATTATGAAGCTGGGTTCGTTTCAAAGCTTGTCCGGTTAGGGGACGGCCGGTACACCGCACTCGTTGAAGGGGCGGATTTGTATGAAGTTGCCGTGCAGCTTGATGAGGAAAACAACATCCTTTCGTCTAGCTGTGATTGTCCATACGATTTGGGGACGGTATGTAAACATGAGGTTGCTTTTTATTTTGAATTAATTACAAGACTGAGGGACAATAATTTTCTTGAAACGACGGGCGGCGCTGCAATGGCTGATCAGCCGGATTTGATTACGACGCTTGAAAACCTATCCAAAGCGAAGTTGATCGATATACTGATTGATTTGGCTGAGAATGACCCGATTTTACATAATGAGTTGCTCTTTAATTATGCAATCGTCGATGAGCAGCATGAGTTTGCTCGTTGCAAGAGGATGGTTGATTCCATCATCGAGAAATATGTTGGCCGAGAAGGGTTTATTACATATAAACATGTTAGCGGCTTTGCGGATGAATTGTCCGGCGTGCTTAATAAAGTGGAGACGTTGAAAGATCCGTTGATTGCCATTGATATTGCGGAGTTGCTGTTAATAGAAGGGGTGAAATCCTTTCAATACGCAGATGACTCGGGCGGCGATATCGGCAGTTTAATTGACGGTACGATGAAGACGATGCACATGATTGCGGATGGATCTTTGGGAATTGCCGAACAAAGTGAGATGTTGGAAAAGCTCATTCATTTGTCGAAATCCGACGTATTTGAAGGATGGGACGATTTTCGGATTGACGTGCTCGGTGTCTGCATGAAATTTGCAGGGAACGAAAAGTTGCGAAAGACGTTGACGAATGAATTAGAATCAATGATAAAAGATTCGTCTGCAAATCATTATGGCCGGTATGCAAATGAACGAATTTTCAACTTGCTGTATGACATTATTGAAACCCACGGCACGACGGAGGAAGCGAGGCAGTTCTTAGAGGAGAACATAAACTACCCTTCTTTCCGGAAACAATTGATGCAGTATGAAATGAAGGAAGGCAATTATGAAAGCGTGTTGGCGTTGGCTGCTGAAGGGGAGCGCATGGATAAAGACTATCGCGGCTTGGTAACCCGGTGGAAAAAATGGCGGTATAAAGCGTATAAACAATTAAATTCTCTTGAAGAGCAAATGAAAATTGGACGCGAGCTGATGATGGTAGGGGAATTTGAGTACTACTGGGAATTGAAGGAACTTGCCGCGGACAATCAGCCTGCTTTTTATAATGAGTTGAAGCAGGACGTGGCGAAAGAGAATGAACGGGTGTATGTCCAGCTTATCGAGGCTGAAGAGGATATTGATGCCATCCTTGCATATGTACGTGAAAATCCGTCGTCAGTTGAACGGTATTTGAAATACTTGATGGACTCCCACAAAGATGAGGCGATCTGGTTATTTGGATACCATGTGAAAACGATTGCCGAAAATGCATTTAATCGAAAGCAATATAAGGAAGTGTGCCAAGTGCTAAAGCGCTTCCGGAAAGTGGCCGGCCGAGAAGCCCAACTGAATTTGGTCGAAGAGCTGAAACAGACATACAAAAACCGTCCAGCATTTCTGGATGAATTGGGTAAGCTATAAAGGGTGCCAATAGAGGCGCCTTTTTCAAATTGCGCCGGAATTGTACCGGTGCCTGTGTAGGACATTATTCAGACAATACATTAAAATTGTATACTGAAGCTGAATGAATCCTATCAATTCAATATTTAATGAGTTTTGATATGTATTTATATACACATTGTTGAATTGTCATAAATGTGCCTTGCACAGGCACCGACACAATTTAAACGGGAAAGGAGGATCTTGGTGGATATTCATTCAATTGAAAAAGGGTTGTACGAGGATAGACTTTTGGAGACGGCGACTTTCGGGATGGGGTGTTTTTGGGGGTCGGATGCAAGGTTCGGAAGTTTGCCTGGCGTGATCCGGACGCGTGTCGGCTATGCGGGTGGAACAACGCCTTCACCGACGTATCGACAAATGGGCAATCATACGGAGACTGTGGAAATCGACTTCAATCCGGCCATCTTAAGTTATGAGGACGTCCTGCGCCATTTTTGGCGGAACCACTATCCGAACCGTGATGAGTATAAGGGGCGCCAGTATTTGTCACTGCTGCGCTGTAGAAGTGAAGAGCAATTTGAGGCGGCTGAGCGTGTGAAGAAGGAAATGGAAGTGAAACTTGGTGAAGTAATTGAAACCGACATTGCCGCGTTTACGGACTTTACATTGGCAGAAGAACGCCACCAGAAATACTATGTCAAGCGGTATCCGAAAGCGCTGGAACAACTGCAAATGCTGTATCCGGAACCGGGGATGCTCCTCAACTCCACATTTGCCGCCCGCCTGAACGGCTTCGTCAAAGGGTTCCGATCGAAAGATAGCCTGTTAGAGGAAATAGCGGGTTGGGAAATCGATGGGGAGGGAAAGGCGTTGTTGATGGATTTATTCAGCAAAATGAAGTGGTAAAACAATGACATGAAAAAGAGACCCTGAAAATAGGGTCCCCAATTTCATTATTAAGGATTTGTCGACCATAGGCCAGCCGATTTTAACAGGACGCGCGGGTGCAGTTTCAGCTGCGCGACCATTAATTCCGCAAGGTCTTCCGGCTGCAACACTTTATCTGGATTGCCATCAGTCAAGTTCTCTTCAAACGCCAAGTCGGTTGCAACAGTGCTCGGCGTTAAGGCAGTTACACGGATGTTATGCTTTCTCACTTCCAACATGAGTGATTCTGTCAGTCCTAGCACGCCGAATTTAGACGCACTGTATGCACTTGTGACAGGAGCACCTTTTTGTCCGGCAGTTGAAGAAATATTGATGATGTCGCCGGTTTGGCGTTCAATCATTTCAGGCAACACGGCGCGTGTGACGTAATACATGCCCATCAGGTTGACGTCAATAATTTGTTTGAATTCCTCCGGAGTGAGCTCAAGGAACTTGCCGAATTTGCCGATGCCAGCGTTGTTAATAAGGATGTTGATCGGACCGAGCTCCGATTTGACATGCTCGACAGCGGCAGTCACAGATTCATTATCGGCCACGTCCGCAGCGGCGATCGAAACTTTAACGCCATATTCACGGAGCTCGTCGGCGACCTTTTCAAGATTCGCTTCAGTTTTCCCGATAAGCCCTACATGGATGCCTTCCTTCGCGAAAGCGATTGCCGTCGCACGGCCAATCCCACGCCCAGCTCCTGTAATAATCGCGTTTTTTCCAGCTATGTTTTGCATAGTAAGATCTCCCTTCCGATACGTTGACACGTGTAGTATAGCAAACCGACGCGCTGACTCCTATGGAAACGATTTTGGGGTAGGGTATGCCAAGTCATTCCGGATCTCGATGGCGGAGCATATGCTGGTAGTTCGTTACTCTGCCGTCTGTTTGGAATGAATATTGATTCCAAATGCTAGCGTCTTCGTTTGTTTCTTCGGTTTCCACTAGGCGCATTTCCCCCGGTTTCAACGTCATTATGTTGGAATCAATCACTTTCATTTCCTCATTATTGCTGTTGAGTGCCCGAATCTTCACTTGCACTTCCTGCGTCTTATCCATGTTGTTCTTAATGAAATATTGATTGTTAAACGGTGTATCGTGACAGCGCGCCCTATTCTTACGCAGACATTCTTTTTCGGAAGTCACTAACACAATAGGGAAGGCTTCCGTAGTTACATTCGTCGCTTCAGTCGCTTGATTGATGGATGTTGCGAAGGCGATTTTTTTGCCAGTCGGCACTGTAATAAAAAAA
The DNA here is from genome assembly GCF_047228845.1 of Sporosarcina pasadenensis. Taxonomy (NCBI): domain Bacteria; kingdom Bacillati; phylum Bacillota; class Bacilli; order Caryophanales; family Caryophanaceae; genus Sporosarcina; species Sporosarcina pasadenensis. Next base: position 104,368 of record NZ_JBFEGM010000005.1, on the reverse strand, counting down.
GTTATGAAGAAATAAATAGCAAAAGCTGCCGCGAGAAAATTTACGGTTTTCGGATCATGCACAGATTTAGGCAGTCTTTTCCCTGCCGTTTTTGTGATAATAAAATTAATGAATATGATGATACCGGAAATGAGCACGATAATACTCATGGCGATGATAGTCTCAACGCTCGTTTGCAAAAATGGAAAGTTGTATTTTTGATCTAAATAAAATTGGATGCTAACGCCGGTCACAGTAAATAATAGGAAAAGGATGACCGGAACTTTCCACTGGACCCTTTCCCTTTTTCCCGACTTCACATCAATCGCGGACCACAGTACCATCACGCCTGGGATCGAAAAAATGATAATCGCAAGATAAACAAACAACACGCTGCCCACCTCCACCTATGTCCTTTATTAATACTATTCATATACGACACAGTTCAGGGAAGGTTTCATATGAGATCAACGGTGCCTAGATTATTGGTGCCTGTGCAGCAAACAATTCAGACTATGCACTACAATTGCATAAAGTGGGGACGGGTATCGCGGTAAATCAACATTTGAGATAGACGTTACTGTATTTTTATTCTTGAAGGTGAATTGTCATAATTGCACCATGCACAGGCACCCACACAATTCAAATAAATGGAGTTCATTCATCTATATAAATGTTATAATTCAGGTGTAAGAATTCTAGATAGGAAGAGGTCGTTCAGATGCTAAAAAAACTGGCTTCAGATGCGCTTGGTTTATCGGATATCGGTAAAATCATTGGACCTGAGGATTATGATAAGACGGATGCGGATGGTTATATTCGACATGAGGATAATGAAAAGATTTATTTCTTAATTAAGACGAAGGCGGATGAGTATTGCTTTACGAACATAGCTTTTATTCACGTTGATGGCGATAAGGCTGTCTCTTCGAAGCGCGTGTTGAAACGCTACCCATATTCGCAATATCAAATCACTGATGTCCTTCTGGAAACCGCGGGCAAAATCGATTTGGATGTTGAAATCAAGTTCACGCTAGGAAATCAATCATACAGCATCGACGTCGATAAAAAGCAACTCGCGCAATTAAATGATCTGTACAAAGCATTGGTGTATATTTCAGAAAAAGCCCACGAAAACAACATCCTATTCGAAATGGCGACGCAAAGTCTCGACAAGGCAACATCCATATTGGAAAACTCAAGACCGTCCGACATCCAAATGGCTGATCAATACAAACAATTGACCGAGTTTGGCTTCTCCTGGCTAACATCTGCCCGTGACAAGTACCACGTCAAAGACTTCGGCGATGTGTTTGAGAAGTATATAAACAATTAAAACGGTGCCTTAAAACGGTGCCTGTGCACGATACAATTCAGTTTATTCACTACAATTGAATAAACAAAATTAGGGAAGCCGATCAAATCAACATCTGATTGGCTTCCCTTTGTATTTATATGAATCACAATGAATTGTCATAAATGTGCCTTGCACAGGCACCCACACAATTCGCGCAATTTCCACACAATTCGTTAATGAATGTTCCGCTTAGTGAAACTTCCGCCACGTACTTCGGCGACTTCATAAACCGTGACAAACGCTGACGGATCGATCTCAAGAATGATTTCTTTCATTTTGCTATCTTCCAGCCGGTTGATAATGCACGTAATTTCCCTGAATTCTTCATTGGAATAAGCACCTTGAACGACACTGTAAGTCGAACTGCGGCCAAGACGGTCACGAATTGTTTCGACCATATCTTCAGGTTCGCTCGTAATAATTTTATACATTTTAGAACCGCTAAGCCCTTCCTCAACTATGCTAATCACTTTAGTGGCAATGTAGTAAGCGATGGCTGATAAGAAAGCTCCTTGAAGTCCGAAGACCGTCGAGACGATGGCGAAAACGAAGACGTTCAGGAACAAAATCAAGTCACTCGTACCAAAGGGCATTCTTCGGGAAAGCAAAACAGCTAACATATCAATTCCGTCAAGAGCGCCGCCATTACGCAGGGCTAACCCCATTCCGAACCCGAGGATGATTCCCCCGACAACCGTGATCAATAGCGTATCGCCGTGAATGATTATAGGGACATGATGCATCAAGCTCGTGCTGATTGCCAACGTAGCGATTCCGAGTACCGAGTAGATGGCAAAGCTTTTCCCGATTTGTTTATAGCCTAAAAAGACAAAAGGAATATTCAAAATCGCAATGAGAAGTCCTAATGGAAAGCCGAATAATTCCGATCCGACGATACTTAGACCTGTCACGCCTCCATCAGATACTTTGTTTGGAATGAGCACAGATTCTAATCCGTAGGCGGCAATGAGGGCACCGAGCATAACCATGGCGCCGCGAGCAAACAATTTCCATACTGGTGTTTTTTGTTGAGTTTTAGGCATGTATTGTTCCTCTTTTAAGCAGTTTTTTCTATTCTACACTTATCTCCTTTACGTTGTCAGTTCATTGCCCTCGATTAAATGCGGTGCCTGTGCAGCAATCAATTCAGTTTATTCACTATAATTGCATCAAACTAAAATGGAAATCCATTCATATCAACGTTTGACTAGCTACCTTTTGCATTTAAATAAATCCTATTGAATTGTCATAAATGTGCCGTGCACAGGCACCGAAACAATTCAGTTTATTCACTACAATTGAATAAAAGAAAAAATGGAGTCAGTCATGATCACGTTTAACTACGCTTCTTCTGTATATTTATGATTATTATTGAATTGTCATAAATGCACCATGCACAGGCACCGACACAATTCAGTCTATTGTTTGTTCGAATGTTTTTCGTGGGGAGGAAAGTTTTTCGATTGTGATGTTGAGGTTTCGGATTGAGTCTTTGGTTAGTTCAACTTTTCCATCCTTATGAAGCCGTTTCCATTCTTTTACGTTCTTTCGGTACAACTGCTCCGATAATCGATAGATATCGGCATCTATTTTTAATGCTTCCTCGTAAGTCGTCAGTATTTGTTTTTTCATTTCTTTCTTCACCAATTTCTCAATCTCTTTAGGTGTTGCCGAGTCGGTAATGATATCGACAATGGCATCGCCATATACGTCAATGTCGAACTTAGCCGATCCGTTTATAATGACAGGTTTGATTTTCACCTTTACATTCTCTATGACAAGTGAGATATCATTTCCACTTTCCGTTTGAACGGTCATTTGCGATCTCACTGTATCATTCGTCATCCACCTAATTCCTCTTGCTTCAACATCTTGTATGAATCCTTTGAAGCCATTCGGTGTAACGATTCCTGCTCCGGCTAGATAGGGGGCTTTTATCGTCTCGTTAATAGATTCCCAATTGTCTTTAATCGTGATGAGTGGAATCTTAGCTTCATGACTCGGTTCGTTCAATTGGATTAGCAATTCTCGGATATTGGTCGATTTAATAAATGATTCCTGTTCGTAGGAGTTTCTTGGGTCGCCTAATTTTGACAACGTAATGGCTTTGTTAATGACGGGTCTCAATAATAGAACTTCTTCTACAGGATCTTTTGTTGCGTATACCCAAATTTGATAGCGTGTTTCTCTGTATCGGATAAAAAGGTCGATAACCGGACTTAATTTCACTTCTTTCATTGCTTCTTCTGAAAAGACCAAATAGGATAAATGTCCCCAAAAGACCTTTTGATCTACGGTATGATACAACTTGGAAACTGCTTCATCCAATGATTTACCGGAAGCATGACCGACTTCAACTTGTGTTGTTTCCGTATTTGTCGGCTGCTCGGATTTGGCCGTATTGGCAAAATTAATGATTTGGGCATACAGCTCGTATTGTCCGTCTTTATAGTCGACGCCGACCCCGTTGATGTACAACATCCTTTCAGGCTCATTGTTATCCCAACAGCCGGATAAGGGCAACGTCGCCAGTAGGAGTAGAATGAAACCGAGCATTTTATTATTCATCCTTATCCACCTTCTTCATACGTGTTTGGTCAGTCGGGTTCATCATTTTAGGACGCGTTGTATACGACTTCTGCGGAAGTCGTAAAAATGATTTCATTATTGTCTTAAAGCTTAAGTCGGTCGAAATGTTCATGTAAGGAACGCCGAAAGTCCTTATGTTAGATAAATAAACAATCGTAAGGAAAACTGATATAAGAAGGCCAAATAAACCTAAAAATGCAGTGAGTAGGATGAAGCCGATGCGCAAAACGCTCACTGCGTTCACTAGCGATTGGTTCACTAACGTAAATGTTGCAATTGTTGAGATGGCAATAACGACGATCATCGCGGGACTTGTAATGCCTGCCCGGATGGCGGCGTCGCCAATGATTAAACCGCCGACGACGCCGATCGTTCCTCCTAACGCAGTCGGCAGACGCAAACCGGCTTCCCGAAACAGTTCGAACATGAGCAGCATGAGGAGCATTTCAATGGATGAAGGAAGCGGAAGCCCAGTATTCGCTTGTACGACTGTCGCTAATAATTGCAGCGGCAGCTGGTTCTGGTGATACGTTGTCAAGGCAAGCCAAAATGCCGGCAATGTTAAGCCGATAGATAATCCGAAGATGCGCATTAGACGCTGCAAGGACCCGTAGATGACCGGAGTTTCATTATCCTCCCCCGTCTTTACAAGCAAAAACAGATTAACAGGCAGAACGACGCCGTATGCAGCTCCGTCAACGAAGATCAGGAAACGGCCCCTTACAAGTGACTGAACGGCATTATCCGGGCGCCCCGTATAATCGATCCGTGGAAAAAGTGTGGAGCTTTTATTCACAAGTTCCATTAGAAGTGTAGGGCTAATAACAATGTCGATATCCACATTCTGTAGCTGTTTCCTTAAGTCGGACAGTATCTCTTTGCTCGCGATATCATCGAAATATAAAAGTGCCACAGTTGTTTTGGAGCGTACTCCCAATTCAAATTTTTCCACGCATAATGAGTTTGTCGGCAACCTTTTTCGCATTAAGGCGATGTTGACTGAGACGTCTTCAATGAAGTTGTCCCGAGGCCCTTTGACAGGCACTTCTAATCGTGTTTCTTCCGGATTACGATTCGGTTTTTTTGCGATATTGCTTGTGAAGAGAAGTCCGGAATCCTCAAAGAAAAACAGGACATGCCCCGTATAAACGAGCGGGATGATTGTTTCCAAGTCATGTCCTGCCTTCAAATCAGGAATGTGCAATTTCGACTCAACCATTGCCACGGTTGGCTTTTCTTCCAACGTACTGACGAAATGGTTGACTCGCGGCACAATGACTTCATGGAGTAGTTGTTGATCGATCATCGCTTCACATGTAATGAAGATGACTGTATGGCCATTGAACGTGTAATTTTGAAAATGAATATCTGCCGACTTCTGAAATAAATGTCGTAAGGATGTGCTGTCGATTTCGTTCTGGGACGATTGCATTGCACTCACCATCTTCTAGTAAGATTTATACTTCTTTTGCCGCTCCTTTTTTAATTAACGCCATGAATGTTAAGAAGACCGTCAGCAATAGCATGAAGAAGAACGTAGCAATCAATAAATAGTCACCTTTTATTTTGAGGAAAATATGTTCATTTATTAGAAATAACGACAAACTTAAAAAGAGGAATGCAGGGCCAAGTATTCTCCAAGTGCGAATACGATCCCCTTTCATTTGCAATAAATCCGTAACGATATACAGGATGAATGACACTCTTATGAAGGCGCCTGACAACCATTGGTAAATGGATAAGAAGTCGAGATGCTGGATGAACCTTCCGATTGAAACAAGCCCCCATTCCTCATAAGCCGGAAACCTTTGCTTTGCTGCTTCGTGAGGTCCGAATTCTGTAATGGCTCCGACTAGTGGCCCCATCGTCAAACTGTGCAGGATGAAGAGCATGGCTGCATAATGGTACCAGCGGAACCGGCCCTTCACATTTTGCTGGATGAATAGGAATAATAGAAGTTCAATGAAACCTGATGCGGGATACACCGTTGAAGAAATAATAGGTTTAAACCCATGCTCAAAGAAAGGTCTTAGCAATGAATAATCTTTCACTTGTATATTCGTGATGGCGACAAAAAAGCCGAGGACGACTACCCAAAACAGAACAACGACATTTACCATTACAATCGTTTGCAAGTTTGTGGATGCTAGAAAGATACATAGAATCGAGTAAATTAAAATCATGAGAACTAAAGGGGATTCAGGCAAGAATGTCGACTTGATCCACTGCAAAGTCTCGCCCATTGTAAATACGGCCATCAATAGGAAGAAAAGAGCAGTGACATATCGGAAAATGGCAGTCGGGACGTTGCCGATCTTTGTATGCAACCAATCAGTGAGTGAGACCTGCTTTGAGCTGCGATGAATGTAGACGAGAAGGAAAAGCCATGGAATCATTGTTACGGCAGCAATAAAAACAGACATCCAGGCATCACGCCCTGCATGCACCAACAGCGATGGAATAATGGTCACGTGATTTTTCAGTCCGATGACCGTCATTGATAAAAAGATTACGTGCAAAATACTGATCGAACCAGCCTTGTTCATACCGAAAACTCCCGCCCGAATGATATAGCATAGTCTTGACACGAATGAGAAGGATTATAAGCGGACGGGCCGATGGAACGGCAACTCAAATGCGGTGGCCCATTGCGGTGCCTGTGCGGCAGACAACTCAGTTTATTCATTACAATTGCATAAAGTCAAAAAGGAAATGCTTTTATATCAACGTTTGACTGGTATTCCATTGCATGTATATAAATCCTATTGAATTGTCATAAATGTGTCGTGCACAGGCACCGATGCAATTCAGTTTATTCACTACAATTGAATAATGACGAAATGGGTACTCCGCTAAATATGATTTTGTTGGAGTTTTCATTGTATATTTATTACTCACATTGAATTGTCATAAATGTGCCATGCACAGGCACCGGCGCAATTCACTCATTCCGTCACATTTCATTCCTTTTTCTGTGAACAATGTGTGAATAATGGCGGGGGAGCTTTAAAACTAGTAACCCTTGTCCTATGATGGATGAGGAATAGTTGATAACAGTTCTCACTAGTAGTTTTGTAGGTGGAGAATGGTGGGAGAGGAGTTTGCATGAGGAGACGGGTAGCGCCTTTGCTTGGTGCTGTTTTGCTGTTGTGGGCGATGACGTTGATGCCTGTAGGGGCGGAGTCGTTGTCTGACGGTACATATGCAGTGGACTATGAGTTGCTGCAAGGCGATTCGGATTCGGTGTCGATTGCAAATGATTATTTCGAGAAGCCGGCGTTGCTGAAGGTGGATGGCGACAAGCAGGTTTTGCAGTTGACGTTAAATCATAGTAAATGGGTTCAAGAGTTGCAGGTTCCTAGCGGCGATGGTTTTGCGGATGCGAAGATCGTTGCGGAGGATGAAGAGGCTGATACGCGCGTCATTGTGTTGAATGTTGACGGGGAGTTGGCCGAGCCATTTCCAGTGAAGATGCATGTCGTGATCGATGAGCTAGAGATCCCGTATGATCATGCGTATACGGTGCGTGTTGCAGTCGACGCGAGTTCAATGAAGGAGACGGACCAGCAATGGATCGACTCTGTAAGTGAAGGCAGTACCATTTGGTTTTATATTGCGATGGCGTTATTCGTTGTGGCGGCACTTATTGTTGCTGTCAGATTAATGCGGTCGAAAAAGTAAAAAGGAGATTACAAGAATGAAGAAGAGTTTAATGGTTTTATTCACAGCAATGTTGCTGATTTTTACGGCAATGCCTGCACTTCCAGCTGCTGCTGAAGTGACTGCTGCACAGGAGGCGTCTTATGAGCTTCCGTTTAAAGTGTTGCAAGAAAAGGCTGATGAAGTTTCTGTAGCGGGCAGTCACGTGAAAAGCCCTGCGGAAGTGAAAGTGGAAGACGGCAAGGAATTCATTTACATGACGCTATTGAACAGCCAATATTGGCAGTCATTGAGCATCCAAGAAGGCGACAAGTTCGTTGACGTTGAAGTTGTGAGCGAAAACGAAGAAGAGAAAACACGTCTTGTGAAATTCGAATTAAAAGATGTTGAAAAAACATTGAATGCAAAAGCGCATATTATCGTGACAGGCATTCCTGGAATTGGTGAATATGATCAAACGCACAGCATCCGTTTCCAATTCGATGCAAGCGAAGTTCCTACTGAAAACGAAGAAGAAACTCCAGAAACACCTGAAGCACCAGTGGCAATTGAAGACGGCGAGTACACAATCGGCTTCAAAGCATTGCATGAGGAAGAGGATAAAGATTCAACAATGGGCCGTTACATCGAAGCACCTGCAGCTTTGTCTGTGAAAGACGGCAAGCAAGTCGTTTCACTTACATTGACGAACAATGAGCAAATTACTGAGTTCCAAGTTGAGCAAGACGGCGAATTCGTTGATGCGACAGTTGTAAATGTAGATGAAGAAGCAAATAAACGCATAGTTTCATTTGAAGTTGCGGACTTCTCGAAAATCATGAACGCTAAAGTGACGGTTTTCGTTGCGGCAATGAACCACACGGGCTATTACACAGTGCGCCTTGCGTTTGACCAAGATAGCATTGAGCCGGTAGCAACTGAAACACCAGAAACTCCTGAACAACCTGAAGAGGAAGTAACGGTTTCATTCAAAGATATCGAGAAAACATGGGCAAAACCTTACATCGAAGCACTTGCTGCGAATCAAATCGTCAAAGGTAAATCCCCTGAAACATTTGCACCGAACGACAAAATTACGAGAGCGCAATTCGCATTGATTATCGCTCGCGCATTGGACCTTGAGAAGCAAGAATTCCAAGGGACATTTTCTGACTTGACGAAAAACATGGAAGGCTTCGTGTACGAAGTGGAAGCGGCGAACCGCGCTGGAATCATCCAAGGCGATGCTGGGAAGTTCAACCCGAATGCGGCAATCACTCGTCAGCAAATGGCGGCGATGATCATCCGTGCAATCGAATATAAAGATGCTTCACTATTGAAAGACGTTGAAACGACTGTTGAGTTCACAGATGCAGCTCACATTAGCGGCTATGCGAAAGACGCTGTTCAATATGCAGTCGGTCTTGGCATCATCGACGGCGACGTTGTGAAAGGTAAAAAAGTATTCTACCCGAAAGCTACTGCGACTCGTGCGCATGCATCGAAAATGGTTTACAACATGCTTGAAGTAATTAAATAATTTCGCACAGATGCCGGCGTCACGCTACTAGTGACAGCCGGCGTTGTGTGTGGAGCGAAGGAGTTTGACATGAAAAGACATTTACTTGTAGCGATGACGGTTGCATTGGTCACGGCGCTTTTCATACCTGCAATAATGCCGCTGAAAGTGGCGGCTGCAACGTTTGCTGACGGGGAATATACCGTTCCGTTCACCGTGTTGAAGGATACTAGCAACGAGCGATCGACTACTGCGGATTATATGGTGAGCCCGGCGAAAGTGCAGATGGTGAACGATCGGGCGACGGTGACGGTCACTTTGAAAAACAGCTCGTGGTGGCAGTATTTCAAAGTGCAAAACGGTGGCAGTTTCACGGATGTACAAGTGGTAAGCGAATCGGGGGATCAGCGTGTCGTTCAATTTACGGTGTCGGATCTGAAACAGCTCGTCAATGCCAAAATCCACATCATCGTGACGGGCATCCCTGGCTTTGAGTATGACAACAAATACGATATCCGCTTCAACTTCAATACATCATCCATCCCTGCCCCTCCGGTGGCGAAGCCTGTAGTGACACCACCCCCTGCGAAGGAAACGAAACCGGTAACGCCGACGAAGACTGAAGTGAAGCCGGTTCAGCAAGCAGTTCAAAAACCGGTCCAAAAGCCAACTGGGAATAAAACCGATATAGCTAAAACGACGGAAAGCGTAACGAAAAAAGAAGAGAAATCGACTGTGAATGAAAACGAAAAAGATGAATCGGAGCAATCCGGAACGAAATCTGAAGAAGCGCAGGCCGAAGAAGATGAAACGACAATAGAGGACGAGCAGTCGGAAGAAGCTGACACGGACGTCGCATTGGATGAAAACGACGAAGCTGCTGAAGAAGATGAAGGTGTAGAAGAAGTTGCAATGGGAGAAGTCGAAGATGAAAAGGAAAAGTCCTCGAATACATTCCTCATTGCAATCATTGTAATTGGTGCAATCATTGGCGCCGCAGTCGTATTTGCCATTGCGAGGAAACGAGCTCAAAAATAAGGGAGTTGTACTGGAATGAAAAAAGCGATCGGCCTTTTCGGCTTGTTAGTCAGCATTATGCTTGCCGGCTGTTCAGCGAGTGCCGGAGATAATGCGAATGAACAAATCGGAGAGCAGGACGGCGATCGAATCGTAGCTACGACTGTCGCGCTGACGGAAATCATGGACGCGCTTGACATCGATTTGGTCGGCGTTCCATCGAGTTACAAAGATTTGCCTGAACGCTACGCCGATGCGAAGGAAGTCGGCAACCCGATGAGCCCGGACATGGAAATGCTACTGTCGTTGAAGCCGACAGAAATTTATTCGGTGACAACGTTGAAATATGACTTGCAAGAAATGTTTGAGGAACGCGAGATCGATATGACGTATGTGAACCTCGAAAGCATCGACGCGATGCACGAAGGAATATTGAAAATCGGTAAGAAGTACGATTCTGTGGAGCAGGCGGAAGCGATTGTGGCGCAGTTCGAGGAGAAGGCTGCGGCGATCGAGAAGGCGATCGAAGGGAAAGAGAAGCCTACCGTGCTCATTCTTATGGGGATTCCGGGGAGTTATTTGGTGGCGACGGAGCATTCGTACATCGGTGATCTCGTGAAGCGGGCTGGCGGCGTCAATGTCATTACGGGTGAGGATGTCGAGTTCATATCCTCCAATACGGAATATTTGCAGCAGACGAATCCGGACGTTATTTTACGGGCGGCGCACGGCATGCCTGAACAAGTGATCCAGATGTTTGACGAGGAGTTTCGTTCGAATGATGTGTGGAAGCATTTTGATGCGGTGAAAAATGGGCGCGTCTACGATTTGGAAGAGACGCTGTTCGGGACGACGGGCAATTTGGCTGCGGCGGAAGCATTGGATGAGTTGATGAAGATGTTGCATGAAGAGAAATGAAGGCAGGTAAAATCATGTCGGGAATGGGAATCAATCGGAAAAGCATCAGTTTCATAGTCGTTGTCCTTCTTTTGGGGATTGTTTTCGTCCAATCCGCTTTGACGGGTAGCATCTCGGTGACGCCTTTTGAATTGATACACGGGCTGTTGACCGGAACGAATGACGATGTCGCGATTATTAAAGACTTGCGGCTGCCGCGGATTTTGATTGCGGTGTTCGCGGGGGCGGCGTTGTCTGTGGCGGGTGTGTTGCTGCAGGCGGTCATGCGCAACCCGCTTGCGGATCCCGGTATCATTGGCGTTTCCGCTGGTGCGAGTTTCATGTCCGTGTTGGTGATTTCGATGTTCCCGACGTTGTTCTTTTTCGTACCGCTGTTTGCGTTTATAGGCGGTGCACTGGCGTTTTTCTTAGTGTATTCATTATCGTGGAAGTCGGGCTTGGATCCGCTGCGGATGATTTTGATCGGTATCGCGGTGAACGCGTTGTTTACAGGACTTGGGCAGGCGATTGGGTTCAGCGGGGGTGGTCTGACGCAGTCGATGAGCCAAGTGACGACTTCGACGTTGACGATGAAAAAATGGACCGAAGTGGAAGTGATCGCGCTTTATGGCTCGATCGGACTTTTGCTGTCGTTTTTCGTATATAGATGGTGCAATTATTTATCGCTCGAAGACCGGACGGCGAAAAGTCTTGGCGTCAATGTGAATTTGGCGAGATTCGTCATTTCGATTATCGCGGTTTTATTAGCTTCCATTGCGACGACAATAGCGGGCATGTTTGCTTTCGTTGGGTTATTGGTGCCGCATATCGGAAGGACGCTTGTCGGCAATGATCATAAAGTGCTGATCCCGTTTTCCGCGTTGGCGGGTGCGCTGTTGATTTTATTGGCGGATACGTTAGGAAGGACGTTAATTGCACCGAATGAAATTCCGGCATCGATCATCATGGCTGTGATCGGCGGGCCGTTCCTCATATTCTTGCTGAGAAAGAGTGATCGCATTTATGGACATTAAGGAAGTCACATTTTCATACGACAAGAAGAGGAACACGTTGCACTGGATCGACAGCTCGATCGACATCGGCAAAGTGACGACGATCATCGGGCCGAATGGATGCGGGAAATCAACGTTGTTGGGCGTCCTGTCTAATCATTACCAGCCGCAAATCGGGGACGTGTTGTTGGACAACAAGTCGTTGGCGGAGTTCAAACCGAAAGTACTCGCTCAGAAGCTTGCGGTAGTCCACCAGCAAAACAACGCGCCTTCCGATATGACGGTAGAGAAGCTCACAGCTTACGGGCGGATACCGTATAAAAATTTCTTCTCTTCCTCGACGGATGAGGACGAAGAGGCGATCGAATGGGCGCTCGCAAGCACGAATTTGCTTGATAAGCGCGATATGCCGATTGACAGTCTGTCCGGCGGCCAAATGCAACGCGTCTGGATCGCCATGGCGTTGACTCAGAAGACGCCTTATCTGTTTTTGGATGAACCTACGACGTACTTGGATATTTTCTATCAGTACGAGCTGCTGGAGCTCGTTCGTGATTTGAATAAACAGCATGGCATGTCAATCGTCATGGTGTTGCACGACATCAACCAAGCAATTAAATACAGCGACGTCATCATCGTCATGAAAGACGGCCGAATCGCCGCCAAGGGCAAACCTGAAGACATCATCACATCCGACTTGATCCATTACATCTACGGCGTAAACGTCGTCGTGAAACACGATCGAGATGCTGGGATGTATATCGTTCCGGTGGGGATTTAAGTAAATTTATAGATGGTGCCTATCTAAGCGGTGCCTGTGCAGCATACAATTCTGTTTATTCACTACAATTGTATAAATAAAAAACGGGAAGCTGACCATATCAATGTTTGGTCAGCTTCCCTTTGTATTAATATTCTAAATTTCGAATTGTCATAAATGTGCCGTGCACAGGCACCTAACAGGCATCTCACCCATTAACGTTGCAAACAACCTCGGCGACTGCTTTGGCGGCGACAAGCAAGGCGTCTTCGTCGATGTCCCATTTCGGATGGTGGTTGAAATACGCTTTTTCAACGCCTTTCGGTTTACAGCCGATGTAGAAGAAGCAGGCTGGGTACTTCGCTGCGTAGTAGGCAAAGTCTTCAGACCCGGAGAACATAGGGAATTCCTTTACTGATGTAATTTCAGGCTCCGTGGAGCTTTGAAGAGCGGCGACAACCCCTGTCGTAATTTCCGGGTCGTTGAAGAGAGGTGGGTAGTCCGCCACGTAATCGAGTTCGCACTTCACCCCAAATTCCTCTTCAATCCCTTTGGTGATTCGGTGGACTTCCTTGTCGATCAACTCTTGGACTTCCGTTGTCATATACCGCACATCGCCCTCCAGTTCGACGCTGTCCTTAATGACGTTGAATTGCCCTTTCCCGTCAAAAGAACCAATGGTGATAACCCCCATGGAAAAAGGATCCAACCGGCGGCTGACGACCGTTTGGATAGCCGTAACAAAATGCGCTCCAGCGACAATAGCGTCATTTGCGAGGTGTGGAGATGAACCGTGTCCCCCGACGCCTTGGATTTTTAAGTTGAAATACGTCCGGCCTGCCATTGAATAGCCGCTATGATACCCGACAACTCCTGCAGGATCCGTTGGGAATAAATGAATGCCATAGACAGCATCCACACCATCCAGCAAACCTGATTCCACCATGCTTTTCGCTCCGCCCGGAGGCACTTCCTCTGCATGCTGGTGAATGATTTTAATCGTCCCAGCCAACTCATCTTTCAGGTCAATCAAGCAATCCGCCAACACAAGCAGATATGCGGTATGCCCATCATGCCCGCAAGCATGCATAACACCTTCGTTTTTCGATTTGAAAGGCACGTCCGTTTCTTCATGAATCGGCAGTGCATCAAAATCCGCACGCAGGCCGATCGTCTTACCAGGCTTTCCGCCTTTGATCGTCACGATAATGCCATATCCATTTCCGACATTCGTTTGGATTTCAACATCTTTTCCGTTATAAAAATCGACAATGTATTGGGCTGTCTTTTCCTCTTGGAATGACAGCTCTGGATTCTCGTGCAAATGACGCCTGATCTGAATTATTTCATCCTTGCGTTGCTCCAACATTTTCATCAGTTGTTCTTTCATCATTGCCACCCTTTCTGTGAAAAGATTATTGGTGTACCATCAATCTTAAAGTGTTCCCTAATCTACGTTCTTTAAACGAACCTGCTTTTGGGTGTCCGTTCTTTTGAGTGCTTTTTAGTTCCTATTTTTTTGGTGCCTGTGTAACAAACAATTCAGACAATACACTACAATTGCATAATGAAAAACAGGAAGCCGGCCATATCAAACGTTGGTCGGCTTCTGTTTGTATTTATATACCTTTTGTTGAATTGTCATAAATGTTTCTTGCACAGGCACCGACACATCTTCGCGAGGCATCTCCTCGTACACCTTTTCAATGTCCTGTTTGTAGGCTAGGCAATAGAGGCAGTATGCATAATTTGTCGTATCGAACGGCTTTGGTAAAAATGTTGGTACAAGCTCCGTGTTTAAAAAGCGCGGCGGTGTTTTATTAGCGTCTGCATAGTAGGGAAATGAACTGTACAGGTAGTCTTCCAACGATTTCACCATCGGAATCTTAGTGTCAATCGGGTTCCGGTGAATGTAGCTGCTGATGTCCAATATGGCTCTCGGTCCATTTGCGAGTTTCGAAAAATATCTCTTCTCATAAATGCGACCGACATGGTCATAACGTTTAGCATAATAGTCGCTATATCTTCGGTTAATGCGGGCCATGACTCGACTTAAATTCACTTCGGATTGGATCAGCAAATGATAGTGATTGGACATAATGCAATAGGAGACAATCGAAAATGGGTATTTATCGTACGCATATTCGAAGGAGCGCATCAAGTTCCTTTTGTCTTCATCCGTTTGAAAGATGTGTTGCCGGTTGTTGCCCCGCATCGTCACATGGAAATAACCGTATGGATTCCAATATCGTCGTCTTCTCGCCAATGTCACACTCCCTCCGATCTCAAAGGGATATACAATTCGGGCGCAATCGATTTCCACTTGATCGATTCCTGCAATGCACTCTCTGAAATTAATTTCGAACCTTCCAAATCTGCAATTGTCCGGGTGATACAGATAATTTTTTTAGTTGCCTCAACAGCGACCTTATACCCCTTCATTCCTTGCAACCCAACACTCATAATGACCGATGCGATTGCACATCACCACTTTCTTTTTCTTCAACTTTATCGTTTCTAAAATAGACTGACAACTGACTGAATTGATCGGATAACGGAAAAATAGATTTCAAATGAGAAAAAGGGGATGAAAGTGATTTTTAACCGGCCAAACGTGGGGAAAACTTTATTTTGAAGTTTTGGCCATACACTATCTTTTATCGGTGCCTGTGCAGCAAACAATTCAGACTATGCGCTACAATTGTATATTGGAAAGTGAAAATCCATCTACATCAACCCTTGGATAACCCAAATACGTATAAATATAGATTTAGGTGAATTGTCATAAATGCACCATGCACAGGCACCGACACAGGCACCGACACAATTCAGACAATTCGTCAAATCAAAAACAGGGAGTCGACCAGTTGTTGGTTGACTCCCCATCTGTTTTAGTATTTAATTGCCGGTTGCTTACTCAGCTGCTTTTTCTGCTTCGAGTTCTGCACCGAGATCCCACGTGACTGCTTTTTCAATGACTTCGGCTGGTACTTTGATTGCCTTCACTTCATTGAATTTGCTGAACACGCCGTTGATCAGTTGCTTGATTGTAACTGTTTCGCCGTCCATGGACATTTTGATGACAGTTGTGCCTGAAGTCGATTTCGGGAATAATGTCGCCTTATCGACTACTGTCACAACAAAGTATTTTTCGATGTTGATGTCAAGCATGTCAAGGATTGACCCCATGTCGAATTCCGCTTCACCTTCTAGATCCGCGTCGACGACTGCTTCTTCCTCAGTAGCAGCCTCATCCCCAGCGACAGCTTCTTCTTCGGAAGTTGCCTCCTCAGCCGCCTCTTCCTCAGTTACTGCTTCCTCGTCAGTCGCCTCTTCCGCAACTGTTTCTTCAACAACGTCGGTTTGCTCAACGACGCCTTCCGGAAGCAATCCTGAGAATAAAGACAATGCTTCATTCATCATCGATTTGAACTCTTCATTCGTCATCGTTTGCGTGATGATATAGACGTCATCGTATTCAAACACGTGGATACCTTTCATGAACGCTTTCACGAGCTGCAATTGTGCAACCGGATCGGCTTGTGTCATGGAAGCTTCCAACAGGCCATCCGTCAGCTCTGCAGGGAATTTCAGCCATTGATCGCCGTCAGATTGGAGGAATCCGTCTTCTGTGAAATACGCTTCAGTCGTAAGTTCTTCCGTCTCTTCACCCATGTTCATGGACATCTTTTGCGTCATATAGAGTGCGACTGGATCTGTCGTGACGCTCATATCCATATCCATGAGCATGTTCATCGAAAGCTCTTCCGTATCGGCTTCCATCGATTGGTCCAATGTCATTTTGGCTTCATAGCTTTTCAAGTCTGCTCCCATCATCTTCTCAAGGAATGCATCGATGTCTTGTACACGATTCGTCGTGACATTGACAGTATTGTCTTCTTCGGACACCGTCACGTCAAAGCCTTCCAATGAATCTAGGAAATCGCTTGAAATATAATTTCCGTAGTTTCTCAACGTGAGTGGGAACACTTCATCAGTCGCCTTGCCGTTTACGCTGATTTTCTGATCGGCAATGCTGAAATCAAGTGTCAAATACGTATTTGTCACGTTCAATTTACCTGGTGCTTCTTTCGTAACGTTGAAACCCGCTTCTTGGAACAAATTATCGACCGGAATCAATACTTTGCCTTGTGACAAGAAAGGCTGTTCATAGCCCTCCACTTCAACCCCATCGACAACTAGCTTCAAAGACCCCTCTTGAGCTGCTGCCGGCATGCTTGGCCAAGCGAATGAAAGTGCAAATACAAACGCCAAGGCCCATGTTGCAAATTTTCTCAACAACATAACCCCCCACAAAAATTTTTGCCCAAAAAATGACGGACATATTACTTATACGCAAACAATTGGTAAAAGTTTCAGGTTTTTTGGATAATTTTTCTGGAATGCTACTTTAACTAGTATCCAAGACCTGAATCCTTCTGCGCATTTTAATAAATACTTCTATTTTCGAAATAAATCGCTATCTATCTGTCTATCAATTTGATATGGTCAGATTATTGTAGCCTATTGTCCTACAATATAAAAAGAGTAGAGGGGATGAGATGTTGAAACGGTTTTTGGTTGGGTTTTTAGCGTTATTCATGGTGTTTGCGACGGCGGTGCCGCTATCTGCGCAGGCAGTCCAATCGGTTGAAACTATCAAAGTTGCCGATACCGTCGAACTGGATGTCAGTCGGTCGGTATTGTCGCTGACGGAAATCCGGGATGTGACGATTGAAGCGGATTTTGGCAGGGAAGTCGATTTGGAGAAGTTGGAACTGCAATTCGGCGGGAAAACACTTGATGAATGGAAGCAATGGAATGCGGATGCGAAATCGTATTCTGGAGAGCCATTCATCCTCGTGAAAAAGGAACCTCATTATGTAGATGGCACGACGAAGATAGCTGCAGAGCTTGAATTCGGATTGCCGTTCGGTACGGATGATTTATCGCCGAGGTCAATCCGAGTCCTTTACAAGGAATTGCTCGGGGACTATGAGCTCGCGTTAGTCGATTCGGAGAATGAAGTGAAAGCGGCTACGACGGTCGAGTTGAATGTGTATGACGAATTCCTTGAATGGGATGAAATCAAGCCTTCCATCGATCGAATCTTTGAAGAAGCTAACGAATTGAACGATCGTTATTTGTATTATGAAAGTCCAGGGAAGAGTGTAGAAGGCAAAGATATGCACCTCGTCGTCCTCGCGAAAGATGAAGACGCGGTAACTAACTATTTGGAGAACACATTGCCGGCTGCGCTGGAAACACCGGAAGATTTATTAGCGAAGCTGAAAGATGGAACGATGGGCGATTATCAAATTCCGATCTGGTTCAACAATATCCATCCTGACGAAGTGGAAGGGATTGATTTCCAGACGGAATTGTTGAAGCGATTTGCATTGGAATCGGAAGTTTCTTTTACGACAACGAATGAAAACGGGGAAGATGAAGAAGTCGTGTTGAATGTCGACGAAGTGCTCGACAATTTGATATTCATTTTCAATTTCTCTCATAACCCGGACGGCCGTGTCCATAATACACGGGCGAACGTGAACGGGTTCGACTTGAATCGGGACAATGCATATCAAACGCAAGTCGAAACGATTCAGTTGAATCAAGTGATCGCGAAGTGGACACCGCTTGCGATGATGGAAGGGCATGGTTATGTGAAAGGGTTCCTGATCGAGCCTGCGACACCGCCGCATAATCCGAACTTCGAATATGATTTATTAATGGAAGGAATGATTCCGCAAGCGCATGCAATGGGACAAGCAGGAATCGGCAGTTCCAAGCTGACGTCATATTTCCTTGCATCCGAAGAGTATGAGGATGGCTGGGATGATATGGGGCCGTCTTATACGCCGATTTTCTCCATGTTGCACGGCACGCTTGGCCATACCGTCGAAGTGCCGACGCTCAGCCAGGATTCCTATTATGCGATGGTTGGTGCAGGGCTCGGGATGATCAATTATGTGTTTGAGAATAAAGATGATCTGTACGGAAGGCAGCTCGAAATCTTCAACCGAGGCGTCAAAGGGGAAGATAATCGTGCAGTGGATCCGCTATTGACGAATGCTGCGGGGGAATCGATTGGACGTGTACGCGGCGAGCATGAAAACTTCTTCCCGGATTATTATGTGCTCCCGATCGACTCATGGAATCAGAAAAACGTTTCGGAAGTATACAATATGGTCGAATATTTGATCCGCAATGGCGTGAAGGTCGAGCGGACGACAGAGGATGTTAAAATTGGGCCGACGACGTATCCGAAAGGTGCATACGTCGTTCCGATGAAGCAGGCAAAACGCGGATTGGCGAACGCAATGCTGTACGCAGGCGATGACGTTTCCGACTGGGCGGCGATGTACGATCCAGTCGTCGTCAACTTCCCGGCACTTAGAGGATTTACAATCGTCGATGTGCGGATGGGAGAGGAAGACGTTCTTGAAGGACTGACTGAGCAAGTGACGGAAGTGGCGGTCCCTGCAAGCGTTGTGGATGAAAGAAAAGCGATGCAAGTATTGAAGAATGTCAATAACGATACGATCAGATTGGTGAATGAACTGCTGAAGGACGGCAAGCATGTCGGGATTGTGCAAGAAGATAAATTCGGCTTCAAAGTGGGCGATTTCGTCGTCAGGTCTGAAGATGTCGCACCGTTCAAGGACGAGTTTGTGTTCGAAGCCGATGTATTGCCTGCTTACCAAGCGATCGATTTGAAATGGATCGCCGAGCCGAAAGTGGCGAGCAACGGATCCGGTCAATTGATCTTTTCATTGAAGGAATTAGGATTCAACTTGACGGATGAGGAACAGGCTGACGTCGTCGTGTCTGACTCGAATTTGCCTAAAGAGCTTACGGGCAAAACGTTCGTCGGTATCGGCAATAGCGTGTTGAAGGCGGTCTTTGATGCAGGATTGCTCGAAGGGTTTGAGTACAAGTCGACAAGAGGCGGACATGAGGGACTGATCAAGGCGATGGTCAACGCGGATAATCCGTTAATGGCCGGTTATCGTCAAGATGAACTGTTCTATACGACGAGAGGCTCGTGGATTACGGCTGTTCCTGAAGGGGCGGAAGTGTTGGCGAGAGTGAAAGGGACGGATGACTTCTATGTCGCCGGATGGTGGCCTGGCCATGAAGATGCAAAGGGACAAACCCTTGCCTTCACGAAGCAACTGGATGATTCGAGGATTACACTATTCGCGAACGATCTCGCATTCCGAGCACATACGAAATACTACTACCGCATGCTTGCGAACAGTATTTTCGCAGCAGCGGAAGAAGCCCCGGCACCCAAGCCAGGAGCGGGTAAAAACTGAAACACGAACAGCCCTGTAGATGATGCTACAGGGCTTATTTGCTTTTAATCGCGTCCAAAGCAAGCCATTCCGCGTCCAAAGCAAACCATACTGCACTCATAAAGCACCGCAACACAAAAAAAGGATGCTACCCTAAAGGTAACGGGTTCGGTACACGGGGAGAAAACGTTAAAAAGCATAGCAAATAGGTACACAATTCACACTCGAATTGGCGTCCCTATTTTTGTTGTTATATCAAGGCTTAAGACAATTATCGATAGTAAAAAACAATACAATTGGTAGACGAAATTACAACAGCACATAAATTTTTGTGCCCTTGCTAATTGACCTGCTAATAAGTTTGTTAATTGGAGGTTGAAATAGCTTCTTCACGAAAAAATATTTTTGAATTAATTGAAAACTCTAAAGGGAACAAAAGATTTTGTGTTAAAATAGGTTAATAAGAAGTCGCTTATTCAACAAACGGAGCCATTTTTAGTAAAGGTTAAAGTGACTTTAAACTGAATATGGGGCGGAGAATGATGAAAAACAAAAAAAGATTAGTGATTATATCAAGTTTAGTTATAATCATTGTCGTGGCATTTCCTTTTGGGTTCTTTTACGTACTAAACAATGGAAACCCACTTACCAAGTATATAGCGGATAAAAAGGTTCCAGCACACTTGGTGGAAAAAGGATATACGATGGATGATTTAAACGAATCTCATTTTGTAGAACCGAAGCACACCATAAACAGAAAGTTTTATCACGGACATTATCTAGTGGTGTTTAATGATGAACCAGACATAACGTATTATTATGGGATTACAAAAATCAGACATAAGGTTAAGCAGTTTTGTGAGAAAGACAAAATATCGTCTATTGGAATTACTGATACCATTGAGGATGAAACAAAACATAGCGAAAAAGATTGCACAAATTCACGATAGGATTCTTCGTCAATCGAGCGCGTTTGTGGAACAAGAAAAAATGCTCAGGCATAAACGCCTGGGCATTTTTTTTTTGCTTTTTCTACTGTCAATTCGGTTGCGAATCAAACGCTATTTTTGTTGTTAATTGGGATGTGTTTTTGTGTTTTCTCCTCATCAACCGAACCCGCTACCCTAAAGGTAGCGTCCCTCCCGTTATTTCTCTTCCACGAACTGAACATCTTGCAAGTGATAGATGCCGTCTGTACCGATGGAGAAGCCTCTGATTTTGTTGCTGACGCCCGTTAGGTATTCCGTATGGATCAAGTAGGCCATCGGAGCGTCTTCGATTAGATGTTCTTGAACTTTGTTGTAGATTTTAATACGCTCATCTGGATTTGATTCGCGTCGGCCTTCTTCAAGCAGCTTGTCGACTTCCGGATTTCCGTAGAAGGAACGGTTTCCTGGGGAGCCGTGTTGTGATGAGTGGAACAGCGCGTATAATCCGTAGTCGGCGTCGCCTGTCGGGTTCGACCAACCGAGGATGAACATGTCATGTTCGCCGTTTGCCGTCTTTTCAAGGTAGGCGCCGAATTCCATCACTTCAATTTCTACTTCAATATTGACCTTCTTCAATTCTTCCTGCATAAGGACAGCAATTTGTTGACGCTGCGGATTGTCATTCGTCCAGATGGAAGATTTGAATCCGTTCTCGTGCCCGGCTTCCTTCAGAAGTTTTTTCGCTTCTTCCAAATTGTAATCGATTGGTTTCGCGTCTTCGTTATAGCCGAAGATTCCAGGTGCAAGAGGTCCTTTTGCAGGGATTCCGAATCCGTCGTAAACCCCTTCGCTAATGTCATCTTTATTCACAAGCATGGAGATCGCTCTACGTACTTTTGGATCGTTGAACGGTTCTTTTTCCGTGTTGAAACCTAAATATGCAAGGCTGGACGATGCTTTTTGGTTGATTTTCGCAAAGTCTTTGCTATTGATATCAGCAACTTCAGTCGGCTGTACAGGGTCTGCGATATGGACGTGACCTGTTTCAAGGTCTGCGTTCCGGACCGCACTTTCAGGAATGACTTTGAAAGTTACAGAGTCCACATGGACTTTGTCGCCCCAGTAATCTTCGTTTTTGACGAGTTTGATTTCATCGCCTGGCGTCCAGTGATCGAATTTGAAAAAGCCTGTGCCGACAGGGTTTGTCGCAATGACGGATCCCGCCTTTTCGCCGCCTTTCATCGCTTCATAATCAGCTTCGATCGATTTCGGGCTCACCATGCTGCCGCCATTATGTGAAAGGTGGGCGAGCAAAGGAGCGAAAGGATATTCAGTTTTGATTTGTACGGTATGTTCGTCTTTAACGATTACGTCAGTGATCATTTCAAATAGGAAATAACGCGGTGACGCGACGTCCGCATCGAGGATCCGCTCCAAGTTCATTTTCACGACTTCCGCGTTGAATGGCTCTCCATCATGGAAAGTGACGCCTTTACGAAGTGTGAATTCATAAGTCTTGTCATCGATAGCATCCCATTTTTCCGCAAGACCAGGGATGATTTTATTGTTGTCATCCCGTTTCACAAGCGTTTCGTAAATGTTCGCTTGTACAACGGAAGACGGAACGTCATTGGAACCTGCCGGGTCCAATGAAGATGCGTCCGATAGAACTGCGAGCACTAAGTCCCCGCCTTCAATCCCTTTCCCTTTGCCTTCGTCAATATCATTCCCCGATCCATTTTCCGAAGAAGATGAACCACCCCCAGAACATGCAGCAAGAATCATTGACAAAGCCAAAGCAAGAACAAATAGCCACTTTACATTGCCATTTCTCTTCATGTGTGTTCCCCCCGTTTGTTTTTAACATACTACAATTTCTGAAGATTACTAGAAGTTGTAATAGTTAGATGCAATATAGCACACTATATGGAAACAGACAATACCTTTCAGAATAATCAAGATAATCTAATTTTAATAGTAGTATTTGCAATTTAATCAATGAATCCGCATTCTCATTGAAACATTGAAGCTAGACAGCTTAAAAGTGTGTGTATTATTTTAAAGTTATATTATTTATAATTAATCGAAAACTATGATAAAAAACATTCCTCAAAACGACTATTCGTGATATGCTACTGTCAATATACTGATTTTTCACAGAAAACAAATAGGGGGAAGGTGTTCAAACATGGTTCAGCATACACCTGTTGCACAAATCGGACAGAAACGGTCCAGTCCTAGAGTTGAAGCATACAAGACATTTTGGCGCAGGCTCCGCAAAAATAAAGCGGCAGTAGTCGGGGGTGTCCTTGTCTTATTTTTCATTTTCACCGGGATATTCGGTCCATTCATGACATCGATGGATCCAAACACGACACAGATTGCGAATAAATTGAAGCCGCCTTCCGCGGAGCATTGGTTCGGGACAGACAATTACGGGCGGGATATTTTCACGAGAATAGTCCATGGTATGGGGATCACGATGAAGGTCGGCTTCTTTTCGGTTGCGCTCGGCGGGGTGGTCGGCGTCTTCTTCGGCATCATTTCGGGCTATTATGGCGGGAAGTTGGATACATTCATCATGCGGATTATGGACATCCTTCTCGCATTTCCGGGTATCCTTCTTGCACTTGCGATCGTATCGGTCCTCGGCGGCAGTTTGCAGAACGTCATCATTGCGGTGGGGATATTTTCCATTCCTGCATTTGCAAGGATTGTGCGCGGGTCGACATTATCTGTTAGGAAGCTAGAATATATTGACGCGATTAAAGCGCTAGGGGCGAAAGATGGAAGAATCATTTTCAAACATATCTTGCCAAACGTTATGTCACCGATCATTGTCCAATTGACGTTGCGGATTGCGACGGCTGTTTTGACAGCAAGTGGACTTGCATTCCTAGGGCTTGGTGCAAAGCCGCCGACGCCGGAATGGGGGGCGATGCTCAGCGAGGGCAGGGCTTATATGCAGCAAGCGCCTCATCTTGTTTTATTCCCTGGGGTCGCGATCGTCATCGTCGTTTTGGCATTCAATGTTTTTGGGGATGGGCTGCGGGATGCGCTTGATCCGAAGATGAATAAGTGATGGAGGGGGCACATAAATGTCGAAATTCATTATAAGGCGCCTGCTCCAGACGATTCCGGTCTTGCTGGGCGTTTCCATTCTCGTGTTTTCAATGATGTATTTAATTCCGGGGGACCCTGCGCAGATCATGGCGGGGGAGGGGGCATCCCCGAAGACGGTTGAGCAGATCCGGGAGAAGCTCGGTTTGAATGAACCTGCACCCGTGCAATATTTCAGTTATATGAAGAATGTTCTCCAAGGCGATCTTGGGAACTCGGTTCGTAGCGGACGTGCTGTTACGGATGAAATAAAGGCACGGTTTTGGACGACTGTTGAGCTGTCCTTTTACGCAACGATTCTTGCCGTGTTCCTCGGGCTGATTGCGGGCATCATTTCAGCCGTCCGCCATTATACATGGTCGGACATTTCCATTATGATTGTTGCGCTTTTCGGATTGTCCATGCCGAATTTCTGGTTCGGACTCATGCTGATCCAATGGTTCGCAATCGGTCCGGATTGGATGCCGGAATTCATGAAGATGCGTGCATCCGGCTGGGGCGATGATTGGAGGCAGATGCTGCTCCCCGTCATCACGCTTGGGACTGGGGGAGCTGCAATCATTGCGCGTATGACACGTTCGTCAATGCTTGATGTGATTGGACAGGATTATATTCGGACGGCGAGGGCGAAAGGGATGGGAGAGCGCGTCGTTATTTATCGCCATGCACTTAAAAATGCATTGATTCCTGTCATTACGGTTGTCGGCCTTGAATTTGGAGGCTTTCTTGGCGGGGCCGTATTGACAGAATCAATATTCGCCATCAATGGCATGGGCCGTCTGACAATCGACGCTATCCGTACGCGGGACTTCCCGATCGTTCAAGGGGCTGTCCTCGTCATTTCATTCCTGTTCGTATTTGTGAACTTGCTCGTCGATATATCGTACCGCGTATTGAACAAGCGGATCGATTTGAATTGATACATGTTTGATAGGGGGTGTCCGGAATGGAAAAGGTTTTATTGGAAGTGCGGGACCTTCGCACGTCCTTTTATACAGATGACGGGGAAGTGAAGGCGGTCGATGGCGTAAGTTTCACGCTTCCGCAGGGGAAGACGCTCGGAATCGTCGGAGAGTCGGGTTCAGGCAAGAGCATTACGGCGCTTTCAATCTTGAAGCTCCTCGCGAACAATGGAAAGATCATCGGGGGCGAGGTCAATTTTAAAGGGAAGAATCTTCTGTCCTATACGGATAAGCAAATGCGGGATCTCCGCGGGAACGCGATTTCAATGATCTTCCAAGAGCCGATGACGTCACTGAATCCGGTCTTCACGGTCGGCCAGCAGATTGGCGAGTCGCTCATGAAACACCAGGATCTATCGAAGAAAGCGGCGCACCTTAAGTCCGTCGAGTTGCTGAAACTCGTCGGAATTCCTTCCCCGGATAAACGTGTGAAGCAATATCCGTATGAATTATCAGGGGGAATGCGGCAACGTGTCATGATTGCGATGGCGTTGGCATGCAATCCGGAAATCCTCATCGCTGACGAACCGACAACAGCGCTCGACGTGACGATCCAGGCGCAGATCCTTAGACTCATCCGGGATTTGCAGAAGCGGCTTGGTATGTCGGTCATTATGATTACGCATGACCTCGGTGTTGTGGCGGAAACATGCGAATATGTCGCGGTCATGTATGCGGGGCAGGTCGTGGAATATTCGGACGTCGTGACGCTATTCCAAAAGCCGAAGCATCCGTATACGATCGGTTTGATGAATTCATTGCCGAGGCACGACGTCGAACTTGAAAAGCTGGAGTCGATCAGCGGGAATGTGCCGAATCCGAAAGAAATGCCGATCGGTTGCAGATTTGCGCCGAGATGCCCTGCGGCGACTGATTTGTGCAGAAACGTCATGCCGGATTTGTTGAAGGATGATGAAGGGAACGATGTGCGTTGCTGGATTTATTCGGAAAAATGGGAAGGCGAATCGGAGGTGATTGTCTATGGCGAAAAAAGAATTGCTCAAAGTCGAGGGGCTGAAACAATACTTTCCGATTAAGGGCGGAATGATGGGCCGCACGGTCAACCATGTGAAAGCGGTCGATGATATCAGCTTTACGATTTACGAAGGGGAGACAGTCAGCATCGTCGGGGAGTCCGGCTGCGGAAAATCGACGACGGGGCGTGCCATTCTCCGATTGGAAGAGCCGACAGAAGGCGTCGTCACGTTCAACGGCATGGAACTGACATCGTTATCAAAACGGGAGATGAGGAAGCAACGGAAGGATTTGCAGATTATTTTCCAGGATCCTTACGCTTCCATTAACCCGCGGCAAACCGTGTCAGGTGTTTTGAATGAAGCAATGACAATTCAAAATGTATTGCCAGCAAAGGATCGGAGAGCGCGCATCATCGAACTGCTGGAAACGGTCGGGTTGAATGAATACCAGGCAGACCGGTATCCGCACGAATTCTCCGGCGGGCAACGACAGCGTATCGGTATTGCCCGGGCATTATCGGTCAATCCGAAACTGATCATATGCGATGAAGCCGTTTCTGCATTGGACGTATCCATTCAAGCCCAAGTTCTGAACTTGCTGAAGGATCTACAAAGGGATTTCAAATTGACGTATTTATTCATATCACATGACTTGGGTGTCGTCCGCCATATTTCGGACCGGGTCATCGTCATGTATTTAGGGAAGATCGTCGAAATCGGTGACAAATATTCGATTTTCGAAAATCCGAAGCATCCATACACGAAAGCATTGCTTTCCGCCATTCCTGTCCCGGATCCGACACGCGAGAAAAAGCACATCGTCCTGACGGGGGATGTCCCTTCGCCGATCGATCCGCCAGAAGGTTGCCGTTTCCATACGCGCTGTCCGTTCGCGCAGGAAAAATGCAAAGTCGACATCCCAGGATTACGTACGCACGAATCAATGATCAAAGGCCACAAAGCCGCCTGCCATTTCGTCGAGGAGATTGAGAACGGCGAGCTCCAAGTGAAAGGGTTTGAGGAAGCGGTGTTTTAGTAGGGTGATGGTGCCACCGGGCAGGGGGATTTCCCTTTTGGCCGGTGGTTTTTATTATCGTAAGGAATTACGAAGCGCATCGTAGAAATAAAAAACACCGCCCATCAACTGACAGGCGGTGTTGCTTTATACGGATTTTTCATCTTGAAGCGTTACTTCTTCATTCTGTTCACTTAGCGATTCAATCTGATCTTCATCAACTAACACTACTTCTTCATCCACCTTGAACTTACTGATTTCCACTTTCAGTTCATTCGCCAAGCCGTGCAACGTTTCTGTCGTCGCAACCATTTCTTCCATTGAAGCAAGCTGCTCTTCCATGGAAGCGGCGATGTTTTGGGTATGCCCGGAGGAAGTTTCAAGCGACTGCACAGTATCGTGTGTTGACGCCAAAATCTGTTCGGAGCCCGCAGAAATTTCCTGGACGGTTGCGGAAACAGATTGGACATTTTCCGAGATGTTCGAGATTTTCGCCAAAATGTTACCGAATGTCTGCCCGGCATCGTTGACGATGACCGTTTCCCGCTCGACGTCTGCATACACTTGCGCCATTGCCTCGACGGATTGTCGGGAACCGTTTTGCATTTCCGTAATGAGCCCGCGGATCTGATTTGCAGAAGATGCAGATTGCTCCGCCAACTTTCTCACTTCGCTCGCAACAACGCTGAATCCTTTACCAGCGTCCCCCGCCCGAGCAGCTTCGATGGCTGCATTCAATGCGAGAAGGTTAATTTGGTCGGAAATATCGGTGATCATGCCGATGATTTTCTCGATTTCAGCAGACCGGATATACATATTTTCCGTAATTTTCATCGATGCTTGTACGGATTGGTTGATCGTATGGATGCCTTCGATTGAATCGGTAATCAACCGGCTTCCTTGTTCAGCAGCTTCCGTCACTTCCGACGTCTCTTCCGCAACTTTCGACGTGGAATCCGCAATTTCCTGAATGCCCGTTGTAATCTGTTCAAGTGCCGTCAGATTTTGATTCGCTGCAACAGAAAGCGATTCGCTGGCCGTTGAAACTTCTTGCGTCGCAACGGTTGACTGGTTCACGACTTCACTCATCTGCTCGGCGCTAAATGCCAATTCACTGGAGGAACTCACGACATTGTCCGCCGCCGCATTCACATGCTTAATCATGCTGCTAAGCTCGTTTTTCATATGATCAAAACTATGGGCAAGACGGCCTATTTCATCCCTGCTCTTCAATTGAACCGTCTGCGTGAGGTCGCCCCGCGCAATGACCTCGGTGAAACGCACTAATTCGTGCAGTGGATTTGTAATTCGCTTCGAAATAATGGAAGGAATTACGACGCCAAGGATGCTTCCGAGCACAATGAGAGCAATGCTTACGATGATGATCGTACGTTGCAAATCACTGATCGACGATGCATCTTGGCTCACAACAATAACCGTATCCGACTCAGGAATTGGATAATATAGCGACTTATGTACGCCGTATTCATCTTTATAGACACCGCTGAACAGTGCATCTCCTTTATCGAGAGCCTGATTATGATCCTCATTGAACGAACGCGGCACTAGATAATCGGTCGACTCCGAAAAGGCGAGCAACATGTCCTTTCCGTCTACCTTCGTATGTATCGAAATGTTTTCCACACCGTCTTTTTTCTTTACTCCATTGATGATGTGCAAAAGCTGGTTATGTGCATTCTTATCCTGCAATGCGCGATTGACGAGCCGACCTGTCACTTTCTCCTTCACATCATCCATCGTCGAGCTCAGAGATTTCTCAAACTCCGGCATGACATTCACTTCAACGATGCGCATCGACGTGTAATAAAACACAAAGCCGAACAGCATCGTAAGGAGATAAATAGGAATCAAAGTCCCTAGAATAATTTTTTTCCGAACGCTACCTTTTTGCCTAAACAAAGAAGCTCCCCCTGACTGAATCCAAAGTATTGAAAACAAAAAGAATATTACCACCTCATTATACCTACAAAAATATGAAAATACTATCACAAAAAAGAATTTTAAATTTATAAGCGGTGCCTGTGCAAGACACTATTCAGATTATGCACTACAATTGTATAAAGAAATATCGAGAGGTTGTTGAGTCAATAATCGGTAAGTGCATTTTTGTTTATTTATTCAACAGAGTGAATTGTCATAAATGTGTCTTGCACAGGCACCGAAAAGATTCTGAACAATGTATTGTTATATTTCCTGTAAATTTGGGTATAGCATGCTTTATTGGTGGAAGAACAGGAGTGTCTGGATTGGAAAAAGGAAATATTTTATTGGTAATATCATTACTTTTAAATGTCCTGTTGATTGGGGCGGGAAGTTATGTCGTGCATCAGATCGGCGGAGTTGAATTCGTGAAAACGAAAATGCAAACGAAGCCTTCCACTAAGAAGGATTCTGCATATTATTTTACGAAAAAGAGCGTATTCGAACATTCTGCTGCGAGTGATGCGGATAAAGTGTTCATCGGGGACAGCATTACCGATTACGGGGAGTTTCAGGAGTATTTCCCTGACGAAGTGGTGTTGAATCGGGGAATCCGGAATGATTCCGCAAAAGGAGTATTGAATCGCATTCAGGAAGTGGTTGACCGGAATCCGAAAGAGGCGTATTTGATGATCGGGGTCAACGATATTCGTTATAAAACGGATGCGAAAGATTTCGAAAGCCGCGTCAAAGCCATAGTCGATTCCTTTGACGGGAAGGAAACCAAGCTATTTATTCAATCTATCCTGCCGGTGAATAACGGGCTTTTCGGGAACGAAGTAACGAATAAGAAAGTGAAGCAACTCAACGACATATTGCAGCGGATTGCAGATGAAAACGGTATCGAGTATATTGATCTGCATTCGAGTTTTGCCGATAAGAGCGGGCAGTTGGACAAGAAGTTTACGGTGGATGGGCTGCATTTAAACGGGAGAGGATATGAAGTTTGGGTCGACAAACTAAGCTCTAGATGAAGTAATGGTACAATAAGTGAAAAAGCTGAACCTCTTGGAGGTCCAGCTTTTTTTACGTCGGTATAGGTGTCGATTTTTTCTTCGGTGAAAATCCGCCAAGCAGAATCTTCCCGTTCGGAAGCAGTTTGTGAATTAAAATTGAAACGATAATCGGGATGAATACCCCAATCGCCGTGAAGCCGACGATTCCGTAAGTGAAATAATCGTTCAAAATGATGTCTGCAAAGATATGCAAATACATGATGGACAGCGAGTGCTGCTCGATTTTCTGCAACCAGTTGAGCGACAGTTTTGCCGTAATGAACTGGAACACGCCGACCAATACGACGGTGAATGAAAGCGGGATAACTAAGTCCAATACGAAATGATCATACCGTAAAAACTTCATGCTAAGTCGGTAATCAATGACTTGGAAGCTATCAAGCAGGACAGCCGTCACGCTGATAGCCAAAGCCGTAACCATCCATCGTTTCGAAACATTCATCCAAAAATCCTTCAAATAATACCCGATCGCGAAATAGACGATTGCCATGAGCGCGACATCGATGTTCCAAAGCATCGGAATCGATTGCGCCGCTTCAGATGGTTTTCCGCCGATGACATGCATGGCGAAGATACTTTCAAAATGCGCGATGATATAGAAGATGGCGAGAATCACAATCTGTTTCGTCCGATTGAAATATTTCGTCAGCCATAAGAAAAATAAATACGTGAAAAATAATGTCGTTACAAACCAAAAGACCCCGTATGCTCCGCGAATAAAACGACCGCCTACTGCAAGCGCCCATAGGTCATTCAGATACCATGACAGGTCCCGATTGCCTGAACCGATTTCCATTCCGTAACGGATCAGCGTTATGCTGACGAGGAAAAACAGATAGGGGACGATCAATTGCATAAAACGCTTATGGACTGTCGGTTTCATGTCCTTTTTATCCAATACCGGCTTGAAAAACAAACCGCTCAGGATGAAAAATGCAGGCATGTGAAACCAATAAATATACTTCGCGAGTGGAAAATCGAGTTCGCCAGGATAATGACCGATGACGACGAGGATCATTAAAAATCCTTTCGTGACATCCACCCACGTTAACCGTTTCTTCTTCATAACTATACACCTCTAACTAAATATGCTGCTATTATATACCCCCTTTCTACGTTTTTAGCGCATTGTAACAGCTTTGATATGCAATTGTAAAAAGGATGGAAAAATCCAGGAGGAAAAATAGACGCTGGAAGAACCGGTGCCTGTGCAGCACACAATTCTGACTATGCACTACAATTGCATATTGAAAAATAGAAAGTCAGTGAGGCTGGGGGATTAGTTGGAATTCTGTGTATTACTATACATCCAATTGAATTATCATAATTGTGTCATGCACAGGCACCGGAACAATTCTGACTATGCACTACAATTGCATAAATCAGGATAGAAAGTAAGTGAAATTAAGGTTTCTTTGATGCTAATAGGTATAAATATTCATCGAATCGAATTGTCATAATTGTATCGTGCACAGGCACCGAAAAAAGCACCGAAAATCGCACTGAAAATGGGGAGAAATTAATGTTTAGAGAATAGTATTTATCCCTATATTTCTTCAATAACAAGCATTGAATTACAGTATTTTACATTGCATGATCTACAAAAAAGTTATATTGTAATAAAATACGAAAAGTAGATGACCGCTTTGTATAATGAAAGCGGATTCATGAAAAAACATCAATTTTTTAGAGGGGAAGTGTGCTACATGTATGAATTGTACAATGACTTAATTGATAGCTTCAGTACGTGGTTATATAGCTACATACTTATTATTCTTTTGATTGTTGCGGGTCTTTATTTCACTATCCGTACGAAGTTTGTCCAGTTTCGTCTATTTAAGGAATCCGTTAAACTTGTAACGGAGCCGAAAGAGGACAAGAATTCGATTTCCGCTTTCGAGGCATTGATGGTATCGACCGCGTCACGGGTTGGCGTCGGAAATATTGCCGGGGTTTCAACGGCAATTGTTCTCGGAGGAGCCGGCTCCGTGTTTTGGATGTGGGTCATCGCGATTATTGGAGGCGCTTCCGCGTTCGTTGAAAG
Source organism: Sporosarcina pasadenensis (assembly GCF_047228845.1). Lineage (NCBI taxonomy): Bacteria > Bacillati > Bacillota > Bacilli > Caryophanales > Caryophanaceae > Sporosarcina > Sporosarcina pasadenensis. The sequence continues at coordinate 72,233 of NZ_JBFEGM010000005.1, read as the reverse complement.
TACGCTCGCACAAATTTATAAAAAGCGGGATCAAGACGGCGGCTCGTACGGGGGGCCGGCATACTACATCCAAGCGGCGCTTAAAAGCAGATTTTTAGGTGTCGTTTTCGCTGTCGCGCTCATTTTGACGTATATGGGCGGATTTAATATGGTCGCTTCCTTCAACATTGCATCAGCATTTGAAGGGTATTCATTCTACAATTCATCGACTCCGCTCATCATCGGTGCGATTTTAGCGCTTCTGACAGGTTTGAGTATTTTCAGAGGCGGAAAAACGCTAAGTAAAATTACTAGTATCATCGTTCCAGTCATGGCGATTGCTTACATCGGTGTGGCGCTTATTATGGTCGTCCTGCATTTGGACCTTGTACCGGGTATGTTCGTTGATATCTTTACATCGGCATTCGATTTCAAATCGGCATTTGGTGGTTTCGCCGGTTCTGTCATCATGTACGGGATTAAACGGGGCCTTTATTCCAACGAGGCGGGTGTCGGTTCTGCACCGAACGCCGCTGCAGCGGCTAGTGTCTCCCATCCTGCGAAGCAAGGTCTCGTCCAAATGCTGTCGGTGTTCATCGATACGTTATTGATCTGTTCGGCAACGGCGTTCATGCTGTTAAGCTCGGGCGTAGTGCCTACAGAAGGCATGGCGGGAGTTCCTTACGCGCAAGCAGCCCTTTCGTCGACATTCGGAGAATTCGGTGTTTGGTTCATCACGTTTGCGCTGTTCTGCTTTGCGTTCACGTCGCTTATCGGGAATTTCTTCTATGCGGAATCGAATCTTAAGTATTTGAATAAAAAAGAAGTGGGCAAAACGGGTCTTACACTATTCAGACTCGCTGCCGTCGTTATCGTCTTTTTCGGCGCGCAACTCGACTTCACGGTTGCGTGGAACACAGCGGACGTCCTGATGGGTATTATGGCATTGATCAACATTCCGATCATTTTGATTCTCGGAGGGACTGCTTTCAAATGTCTCGATGACTATACAAGGCAGAAGAAAGAAGGAAAGAATCCTGTTTTCAAAGCGAAATCAATTGATCTTAAAGAAAAAACGGATTTCTGGAATTAAAAAAGAGGTATCGATATGTATCCATTAGTTCGTGTCAATAAAAAGCATTTACTTGAAAATGTCCGCACCGTCACGGAGCTTTGCGCCACAAGGAATATTGTTGTGACAGGCGTGACGAAAGTGTTCGGCGGGGACCCTGAAATTGCGGCTGTATATGTCGATGGCAGCATTACGAGGCTCGGGGATTCACGTGTCGGGAATTTGAAGCTCTTGAAAGGGTTGGATGCGGAGAAATGGCTCATCCGCCCACCTATGATGAGCGAAGTGGAAGATCTCGTCACGTACGCGGACGCTTCACTCAATTCGGAGCTTGCGACGATCCAGGCAATCAATGATGCCGCGATTGCCGCAGGCAGAATCCATAAAGTGATTTTGATGGTCGATCTTGGCGATATCCGCGAAGGGTTTATCAACCATGAGGAGCTTTTTGATGTTGCAGTGGAAGCCGAGAAAATGGAGGGCGTCCATTTGTATGGAATCGGCGTGAATCTTACGTGCTTTTCTTTCATTCAGTCCGATGAGGAGAAAATGTCGGCACTTGCGGAGCTTGCGAAGAATGTCAGCGGCAAAATTGGCAGGGAGCTGGAAGTCGTCAGCGGCGGAAATTCCGCGACGCTGGATTTGATGCTGAAAGGCGGCATCCGCGAAGGCGTCAGCAATTTGCGCCTCGGCGAATCGCTTCTTTTCGGCAAGGAGCGCGCCAATTATACGTTTCTGCCGGGAACACATAAAGACGTATTCACGTTGGAGTGCGAAATCGTTGAACTGAAAGAGAAGCCATCCGTTCCATGGGGGACAGTCGGCGTCGATTCATACGGCAACAGCCCGACATTCAAGGATCGAGGCGTACGAATGAAGGCGATTTGCGCCCTCGGGAAGCAGGATTTCGACGTCGAAACGTCAACACCTGTCGACGAAGACATCATCATCCTCGGCGCAAGCTCCGATCATCTCATGCTCGACGTCACCGACAGCAAAACCGCCTACAAAGTCGGCGATACGATCGAACTGCAGCTCGGCTACTTCTCAACAATGCGCGCCTTCACCTCCCGCTACGTCCGGAAAGTGTACATCTAAAAGGTGCACTCTTATAGGTGCCAATCTTACAGGTGCCTGTGCAAGACACATTTATGACAATTCAATTAAGAGTATGTATATACAGCGAGAAGCCATCCGAAGATTGACACGGATGGCTTCTCGATTTTTAATATGCAATTGTAGTGCGTAGTCAGAATTGTTTCGGTGCCTGTGCATGGTGCAATTATGACAATTCATCGTTATGGATAATAATACATAAATAAGTAGATTTCCACGAATATCACTGTTGATTATACAATTGTAGTGTATAGTCGGAATAGTTTGCTGCACAGGCACCATCAAAAAAAAGCTAACGGACAATAAAGTCATATGGGGAGAGGCGCTTTTTCTTTTTTTGTGCATAGTGGTACATGCCATCGAGGCCATGGATTGGGAGCTCGTTTAGCAATCTGCCTGTCGTAACGTCATATGTGTCGATTGAATGAGTGTCGGATGATTCGTGATAGCGGAAGAAGTGGAGCTTGCCGTCTATGAAGTATATTTGTTCGGACATTTTCATTTGTCCTTGACTAGCTCCTTGAAGGGTAAATGCAATATGGATTTCACCTGTTTCGGGGTTGAGCGCATGCACGTCCCCGATTCCATCTACATAGTACAGGATGCCGTCATGAATAGTGGCGGCGTTCCGGAGGTTATAAGGGAGGCGGATGATGTACTCTTGGATGTCCTTGTAAGTAGTTAGTGGAAACCTCTCGATGTTCTTCGTCTTTTCGTGGATGCGGTACACATCGCTTGTCATTTTCTCCGTGTCGGCCATCAAAAGATAATAGTAGTTGCCTTCTTTGAGAATCGATGCCAATCCAGTCCGTTCGCCAATCGGGCCGAGCGAAACGATTTCTTCTAGCTGGACATCTTTTTGAAGGGGCATCTTTTGCAATGAAATGCGGTCCCCGTCACCGATTACCATCAGCAGATTCCCGTCTGCCTTGCCAGACATCTGCAAATAATGTGGGATGTGGTCAGTTTCGAAACCGTTCTCGTTTCCGAACCGTATATTCGACTTATAGCCGCCATCCTCGGTGAAGCCAGAGTTATAGATGCTGTAAAAGAGATTGTCCTTATCATTGAAAGCCGTCACCTCACCGGTATGTTCTTCTGGCAGCATGGTGAACTTTTTGGTCCCATTCGAATCGGCCAAATAGACATGCCCGCGGTCCGTCAAAAAGAATGTGTCCTTTGTTGCAAAAACCGTCCCAAGCTCAAGGCCTTCCATTTTCCACAGTTTTGAATTTCCATCCTGATCAATAAAAACCGCAAAGCTGAGGCCATCCCGATTCATATCCTGATCCGCAGTCGTCGAGAAATATAGAATTGCCTCAGTATCCTTCAGCAATTCAGGATTTGAAAGGTCATTCCCCGAAAGGAATTCTATCGAATGTTGCCGGCTAAAAGTATAATAGGCAGTGGTCAAGACGACGATAAGCAAGGCGGTAATGCCGGCAATTAGCAACTTCTTTTTCATTTTCCGAAACCTCCTTAGCTGAATGAAGGAGCTGGCCTTTAACGGACACCTCCTTCGTAAGAATCAATGTCTCGGTATTATTAAATTTGGCGGATGAATGTTGTCTGTTTTGCGTCGCGGACATCTCGCGGATAGACGCCAAAGCCTTTATTTACATCCAAATCCAGTCCGCCAAACAATAAGTAAGCTGACCAGATGAGTTTGGAGCAGTTTTTCGCACCCATATGCCCCGTGTTGCGGTTGTTCATAAAGTTCAACGAGTATGGCTGTCCGATTTGGGAATACGCCCAGTTTGCCGCATTTCGCTTGACTGCGCTTGTTGTGGAAACGGATTTCACGACAGCCCCTTTTTCAACCAACCTGACGTTGGCGGAAATGCTGCGGACGCCGGTCGGGAAGATCGACTCCACAATCGTGTTGCTGGAATAGTATAATCCGACATGCCCGTGGTCTACGAATGCTGTCGAGGCCGGAGTATAGAAGAAATCACCGCTAGCGCTCGGACCGATGATATAGCTTGCAGCCCCCCCGCCTTGAACCTTATCCGTTTTGCCGAAATGCTCGGCCAACAGCTTCGTAATTGCAATGGACAATTGGTTTTGTTTATTCATTTGCCCATTATTTTTCTCTTCGCTCAATCTTGTTGGCAGGACGAGCTCCTCGCCCTGTTTTTGTATCTCCTCGACGGAAACAATCGGTTGAATCTGTAACATCTCATCTTTTTGTTGCTGGACTGCTGAAGCGCGGATAGGGGACTGAACACCGATAACGAGAATTCCTGCCAATGCAAATGCAATGAATCTTTTCACGTTACTCGCTCCTTTTGCGAAGGCAACTGGCCAGTTTGCCTTCAAATTATATGTTGTCCAACATACTTAAACTATAGCACGGATGATATAATAGTTAAAATTTTGGTATAATTAGTGATTTGTACTGAATTCTTGTATATGATTGAGTGAAAAGCCGGGACCCTATTGTGTATATGCAAAGATTAACGCTACTTGATAGGTAAATAGGCTGTTATATTGATGAAATGATAAAAAACTTAATAGAACAAATTGAGGAGTGGATTTTCCCTATAGTGATGGAAGAATCATTTGCATGTCCACAAAACAAGTACAAAAGAATGAAAATTGGGAATAGATAAATTTCGTGTTGTATGTAACAAATAAGTTACGTACAATGGTGGAAAGGAAGAAAAGAGGTGCCAGCATGCACATCGGCAGTCGGATACGGAGGCTGCGGGAGAGCAGAGGCCTCAATCAAAAGGAGGCGAGCTCCGGAATCATATCAACTTCCCACTATAGCAATATTGAAAGCGGTCGTTTTGAACCATCGAGCGATGTACTCGAATTGCTAGCTGATCGGCTCGATGTGCCAATTAGCTATTTCCAAAGAATCCATGAAGATGATGCACTCCTCCAAAACTTATTGTTGGAATATGAGGAACTACTATCTTCGAATATGAAGGCAATTCCACAGTTTATTGACAAGCACCATAAGCGTTTTGCCTATATCTCCTCCATCCATCAGGAAATCATGTTTCATCTATTGAAATATACCGAACTGGTTAAATTAGGACGCATCCCAGAAGCACAAGCCCATTACTCCTCAGAAGTCGCCCACATACCACAAAAATTCTTTGAAAATGCCAGCAGAGCGCTCCTTGAGAAATATACGTATATATCAGGTGTGTATTACTATTTCAAGAAGGACTATATGGCGAGCATTTCCCATTTTGAAGACGCCCTCCACTTGACGATAGAGGAATCCCTTTCAGCGAAAATTAATTACAATATTTCCTTAGCCCTCTACAAGCTTTATGATTATGGCACCGCCCATGTATATGCAAAGCGTGCAAAGGAGCAGTATTTGCATATGCATAATTGGGTGAGGTCCGGAGATTGCTATAATCTGATTGCAGCACTCTACCTCGCACAGCATAAGCAGACAGAAGCGAGACGATACATTGACAAGGGATTCAGTGTTTTGGGAAGTCCTATGTCAGAGACTCATGGCCGGCTGTATCATAATCTGGCTACCGTTTTAATGAAAGAGAACGACTATGCCCTTGCACTGAAAACAGTCAATCAATGCATTGACTTGAAAAAACAGTTGAAATGTACAACTCTCTTTGACTCACAACTTCTGAAATTGAAAATTTTAATCCGTCTCGGTGATCTAATGGCATTGCGGGAAAGTATTAATCGACTGCAAGTCTCCATCCAGAATGAACTGGAGCAAGCGAATCTCGACTATTTTGAGGCGAAATTATACCACGCCCTTGGCGAATATGAGCTCTATGAACAGAAAATGAAGAATTGCATTTACCATCTACATGAAAATGAAGACTGGAATGAACTGAAGGACGCCGCCCGCCATCTATCCCTCCACTATGAAACGAACAAGAAATATAAAAACGCCTTCAAATTCCAGGAACTTTGCATCGACGCCTACAGGCGATTAACGATGGAGCTGAAGGGAGGTGAAGAATCGTGAAAAAGAAAGTGCTGATGATGTGCCTCATCCTTGGTTTAGCGGTATTTGCACCATCGATGGATAAAGCATACGCTAGCGATTACAGCACGCACGCACTTGGCGGACCGGATGTAGGCCCACCACATGCCAAGGGGTAAATGAGAGAATAATTTTATACTTTTACATGCACGTAAATATACGTGCTCTTTTTTTGTGCATAATCTAAAAATCAGTCGTAACGAAAGGATTATCGTAATACAGTTACTATAGAAGGCCGATACCCTGAATTGGCTCAGCCTGTTGACAAACGCTCGCATCCGTTGTTGCTCGTGTCGCTCGTGCGCTCATGAACTTTAGTTCTATTCACGTCTTCGCTCCACTTCGCGCCTAGGATGACAAGCGTTTTCAATCAGGCTGAGGGATATGTCTATTAATCGTGTTTATCCCTAAAATTGAGTGTGGGCAAAATCATAGAACGACTTTGTCTACACTTTGGGCCAATACCCTGGAATGGCTACCGTAGTCTTGGATGAAGAAATAAACAGGAGGAGAAAAATTGACGTGTACGAATTGCGGGAATAAGCATGCGAACGGACGGTTTTGCGGGAGTTGCGGCATGAGGATGGCCGAGGCGGCAGAAGTCTTTCAAGATGGACAGACGGTCGTTGAGGCAACTGTTGTGAATACGGAATCAAACGTTCATCTGGAGAAAATGAGTAATCTGACGAAGGAATACTGGTCCTATTTTGTAAGACATTTGAAACATCCCTCGATCAGCCTTACAAGACAGGACGATGAGTTTCGGAACGGCTTCATTTCATTGCTTCTGTATGCAAGCATTTTTGGACTGTCCTTTTTCACGCTGCTCAAAGGCATGGCGCTTGAAGCGGTCGGTGTGGATAGTAGTCCCTCGTTTTTATCAGTCTTCTTGAATGTAGCAGGATTCACGGCAGTTTGCATCGCGATCGTTTCAATCGGTCTCTTCATTATCGGAAAGAATTTTGGACCTGCCTATCCGTTTAAGCAGACGTTGGAGTTATACGGCGCACACTCCTTGCCTGCCATCGTCATTGGCGTCGTCGCCCTGTTTTTACTGCTAATGAAATCTTACTGGTACGGAATTTTCCTGCTGATTATCAGTTTTATCTATGTTCTCATGCTTTCACCGGGCTATGTAATAAGCGTCCTCTTATCCAAAAAACCAAAAGGAATCGACCCGCTGCACGGCTACGCAGCCTACACAGTCCTCGTCATCATCCTATTCGGCCTCCTACTCAAACTCCTCGGCGACTCCACCGTCGGAACGTACCTAGCAGAACTAAGAGGAATGCTCTAATTGTGAGAATTGTTTGGGTGCCTGTGCGAGGTACAATTATGACAATTCAAGAATAATGATATTTATACAGTGGAATTTAAGGAAAACATTGATATAAAGGCACTATTGGATTTTAATTATACAATTGTAGTGCATAGTCAGAATTGCTTGCTACACAGGCACCGTAGTAATAAGGTACCGTACTAATATTGAGTAAAATAAAAAGGAATGCATCCATTACGGAGCATTCCTTTTTATTTAATTATTTTTCTAATGTGTAAGAGAAAGTTTTTAAAACCTTTGGAACTTGGTCAGAGTTACTTGCTGAAACAGTGCTGTTTTGAACTGCCATACCTAAAACAAGAGCTAGTAAAAGAATCGAAGCATTTTTTTTCATTACAAATCCTCCCATTTTTCTTTTTTGCTGTAAATATAGCCATATCTAATCCCATCTCGATAGAAAATAGATGCTAGCTTATATTTCCTATTATTATAGTACCACTCTGCCAGCGCAATGCAATACTTATGAATTAATCTGAAATCTTGCATTTCCTTAAAATGCTGAATGGCGGCTTCTGCTATTTCTAAAGACAATCCATGTTCGCTATGCAATGATTTATAGAAGCTGAAATGATGAAAATAAGAAATTTGGTTTTCATCATCTAATTGATGATATAATGCAATCCCTTTTTCGGCCCAATCTCTAACGAGGTTCTTTTCATTCATTTTTGAATATGCCTCGATTAGTGAGAGAATCGTAATCAGCTTTTCAGATGGATCTATTTTATGGTCGATGCTTTTTTTATAATATTGTATAGCCTGATTAGTTTTCCCCATAGCACTATTCAGTGTACCTATATTATGATAAATGATCCCTTTTTCGCTGTGCAAATTAAATTCTTCGCTTATTTGCATAGCTTTTGAATATGCTTCCAGTGCGTCTTGGAATTTATCGCTTCTTTTATATGATATTCCGATAAGAATATAGCAATCTAACACTCTACTCATCATTAGATGTTCTCGAAAATAATTAAGAGCACGTCTAGCATGATCAATCGAATTGAATGTATGCCCATCGGCCGCATAAATCGCAGCAATTATATAATTAAATTCAGCTTTTTCCCATTCTCCAAGAGGTAACGACTCCAGTTTATGGAGTATTAACTCAAAATAATGTATGGCCATTTTTCGGTTGCCAGTATTATAACAGAATAACCCTTTATTTAAGTGAAACAAATAAAGTTGGTAAACATCAAATTTATTAATAGATTCTTCAAGTAATTCAATTTCTTGGTTGAGTTTTCCTAAATCAATTCTTACTATCAAATTAAATCGAAAAGTAATAAGCGAATAAGTAAAATGCAATGAATCGTTTTCAAATAGGGGGACGTTTTGCTCAAGATATTCTAATTTTTCTTTCGTGAAATTTAAATCTCTCTCTGTCATTACTTCACGATAAGTCTCCAACAACATCTTCTCAAACTCAATTTCCGTTTCTTCATCATTCTCCTGCAATTTCCCCGGGTCCATCCCAAGCCGTTCCATGAGCAGTTCGGCAATGTCATCGCTCGGTTCAATTTGATTCCGTTCAATTTTGGATAAATAAGATGGCGTACAAATCCCTTTGGCCAGGACAACTTGTTTCATATCTTGCCGTACACGTTCCGCACGTATCAAATGACCTATTTTCATTCGCCGATCCCTCTCTTTATCTGCCTAATCCTAATTTACAGTATAAAGGATATTAATGCAAAGTGAGAAACTTTTCTTGAAAAAGCGAAAAAAAACGTTGTTTTTGAAAAAAATGTCCCAACCAGTTATACTTCTTTAGAAGGACGGTGCGTGATATATTAAAGTTAATAGTCCCACGCCATGGAGATTCATCGAAATAAAACAGGACAAAAGGAGTGTGAAGGGGATGACGATAGCAAGGACTGAAGTAGAGTGCGAAATGGAATTCCTGGACATCGAGATCATGAAGATGAAGATGGAACTCTTACAATTTGTTAAGAAGATGCAATCCAATGGTTTATTGAAATCCGTTGATTACGATGAGTTAACAAATACGCTGAGTCCAAGTGAATAATATTTGGAGATGAAGGTGACTGACATTCGAGGAATGTTACAGTCACCTTTTCGATTATTTACGTAAAAAAGCACTGAAATATGCATAAATGTCTTCAGACATGTATACATGTGTCGAAATACTCATGAATAGACCTTTATACATAAGCCGTCGAAGAGAAAGTAGAAAAAGCTGTTTCGAAGTGGATTCCGACTTCGAAACAGCTTTTTAAGATCCTCTTGTCCTCTTGACGCCTTTGATCATGAGTCCGACGGCGCTTGTCACGTTGAGCAGAACGCCTAAGATGAGCAAGCTCCATTCAACGATGTTCGGAAGCGAAAGGGTTAAGGATAACACGAGTGATATTGAGCCGATGACGAGCAACAGCATTAGTATCGGTATCTTTTTTTGCATCTAAATGCCTCCTTTTGCAATGCTGGCGCGTATTTAAGGGTAATATAACCGCACAGTGATTGCAATGATCATTCGCATTTTCGTTTATGTGTCGGTGAATAAAGTAAGGAAGGCAGCCCGCTACTAGCATGGGCTGCCTCAGCCTGTTGACAAACGCTCGCATCCGTTGTTGCTCGTGTCGCTCGTCCGCTCATGAACTTTAGTTCTATTCGCGTCTTCGCTCCACTTCGCGCCTAGGCTGACAAGCGTTTTCAATCAGGCTGAGGAAATCTCTATGCACCACTGCTTTCCCCAAAAAAAGAGTGTAGACAAAGCCAAAACAAGACTTTGTCTACACTCTGAGGCAACCTACTAGCATGGGCTACCTGTTTTTCTATGCTTCATATTCAACTGCATTGTATTGTTCATTGAACTCTTTAATACAAGGGAATATGTAGTTCAATTGCCCTTCGTGATACGTGAAGGTATGTAGTAAACGGTCAGTTTGCCGATCAATGAACTTTTGCGGAACTGGAATTGAGATGCTTGTGTCATCATCAAAAACGACGTTGGTAAGATACTCATCCACTTTATATGTTTTGAAGGAGCCATTCAAAATCCATACACATTCGATATGGTCTGACGGTTCCGTTTGTAAGATGACTTTCGAACCGGGCAGTTTCTCTAGAAACTCCATAGGTGTGAGAGTAGAAGAATAAGTACCATGTGTCGTGAATATCTCCGACAAGCCAGCAGATGTTTTCGCCCAACGCAATGCGTTAACAGTCCGATGATCATGCAAAAAATGTTTACTAGACATAATATATCCTCCTTTTAGATTAGTTATTTTTCATTATAGCATGACTAATTTGAAAAATATAGTCAAATTGTTACAATTTCTTCTAGATTAGGAGTAGTACTGTTGCACGTGCATATTTTAAGAACACACATAATCGTTTATCGAAACAACTTCTTGACCTTTACGTTAACGTCAATGCTATATTCATAGGAAAGGCTGAAGGGGTGGTGAAGCTGAAGACGATTACGGAAGTGGCGGAATCATTCGGGGTGTCGACGCGTACAATCCGGTATTATGAGGAAATCGGGTTGCTCGCGCCAGAACGGTCAGAGGGGAATCAGCGACTCTATTCGAATTCCGAGCTTGCGAAGCTGAAGCTCATTTTCCGCGGCAAGCGGTACGGGTTTTCATTGGACGACATCAAGGAGATGGTGTTGTTGTTCGACAAGGATCGGACAGGGCGCAAACAACTTGAAGTGACGATCGAATACGGCAAACGACGTATCGGGGAAATTGATCGGAAAATCCGTGAGTTGCAGGAAATGAAGACTGAAATGGAAGAGTTGCTCGTAGAATTTACTGAAAAATTGGATAGTTCGAAAGGGGAATGAAGGGATGAACAGTTCACAGCTGTTGGAGAGGAATGCAAGGAAGTACCCCGAATCAGAAGCTGTCGTCAGCATGGGGAAGCGGACGACGTACGAGGAATTGGACAACCGCGTCAACCGGTTCGGCCATGCACTTTTGAAGGAAGGCATCGCGAAAGGATCGAAAGTGGCGCTGTTCTTGCCGAATGTCGAGGAATTCATCGTCGCCTATTTCGCCGTTCAGCGTATTGGCGCGATTGTCGTTCCGGTCAACGTCAAGCTGACAACGGAAGAATTGACATATGTGCTCAACCATTCGGATGCAGAAGCGCTCATTGCGCATAAAATGCTGTTTGAAACCGTGAAGCCATTGCAATCACCCTCTTTATTAATCAAAACAGGCGAAGCGTCAGGAACTTGGAAGAGCTTTGAATCGCTTATCCAAAATGCAGATGACAAACCGATACTATGCAACTTGAAAGAGGACGATGAATCGACAATCCTGTACACGTCCGGAACGACCGGAAATCCGAAAGGGGTACTGTTCAGCTATCGCAATATCCTCACGGTTGCTTCGATGATCGCCGTCGAAATGGAGTTCAAGCCGGAAAGCCGCGTCCTCCTCATGATGCCGCTCAGCCATTCGGCTCCGCTTCACTTATTCATGATGGCAGGCATGTATGTCGGCGCAACGCTCGTCCTCACACCGACTTTCACGCCTGATCTCCTGATCGACACGGTGGAAAAGGAGAGGACGACCCATTTCTTTGGCGCACCTGTTGCCTATTTGCTGACGGCGGGACAACCACGATTGAAGGAGGCGGACCTTTCCTCGATGAAGTGGTGGATTTACGGCGGGGCGCCGCTATCCGCGAATGAAGTGAACATGGTGCAAAACGCTTTCCGGACGGACAATCTCGTCTGTGTATACGGCCTGACGGAAGCGGGTCCGAGCGGCTCATTGCTGCTTGCGGAAGAGCATGCAACGAAATCCGGCAGCATCGGACGACGGGCGCCGTTGCATACGGAGCTTCGGATTGTGAATGAATATGGCGACGACGTTTCACCGGGGGAAATCGGCGAAATCGTCCTTCTCGGGGAAGGGAATATGCTCGGATACTATAAAAATGAGGAAGCGACGAAGGAGGCATTCATTGGAGAGTGGCTTAAGACAGGCGACTTGGCGAAATTCGATGAGGACGGCTATATATGGATTGTCGACCGCAAAAAGGATTTGATCATTTCGGGCGGCGTCAATATTTATCCGAAAGAGATCGAGGAGACGATCCTCCGCTATCCGGGAATCCGCGAAGTTGCGGTCGTCGGCGTGCCGCATCCTGAATGGGGCGAAACCGTGAAAGCGGTGTTCGCTGCAACGAATCCGGTCGACAGTGAGGAATTAAAAGCGTTCCTCCACGAGCACCTCGCCAAATACAAAGTGCCGCGCCTATATGAACAAGTCGACGCACTGCCACGGAACGCCTCCGGGAAAATCCTAAAACAGCCATTGAGGGAAGGGGTGACCGTCAATGAAGGTCGTACAGGAAGCGGAAACGATTAAGACCGACAACTTCTTTGAAGGCGACGACACACTACGATTGATTCTCGAAGAGCATTTAGAAGGCGAATTCCTTGAATACGCGAAACGCGAGCTTTCCCTTTTCGGAGAGCTGTGCGCAAACGAAATCGACGAGCGCGCAAAGCATACTGACCGTGAAGGAGAGCCGCGCCTCATCCGGTACGACAAATTCGGAGAGGAAGTTTCCGACGTATGGGTGAATGAAGGGTACCGGAAAACAGTCCAAGAAACGTATGATACAGGCATTGTCGGATATGTCCATAAAGAAATTCCGGAGCTTGGCCATAAAGGGAATTACACGTACAGTTTCGCGCAAGGCTATTTATTGTCGCATGCGGAACCCGGATTTTATTGCCCGGTGACCCTCACAATGGCGACTGCTTATTTACTCGACCATTATGCGGATGAACAAGTGAAAAACCTGTTCCTAAACAATGTTTGTTCGACGGGTGAAGTTCCGCTATACGAAGGCGCGACGTTTCTGACAGAGCGCCAAGGCGGATCGGACGTCGGGGCGAACGTCGTGAAGGCGGTGAAGAATGGTGATCAGTACCGGCTATACGGCGAGAAATATTTTGCCTCGAACGCTGGTATGGCGGGAGTGGCAATGGTGCTCGCGAGAATCGAAGGAGCACAGGACGGGTCTCGCGGATTGACATTGTTCGCAGTTCCGTGGCGCCAGGAAGACGGCAAATTGAACGGGCTCCGCATCCGCCGGTTGAAAGACAAACTAGGCGTCCGGGCCGTCCCTTCCGGGGAAGTCGAGTTCGACGGTGCGCTCGCCTATGTGGTAGGGGATCCGGCAAAAGGATTATATTATATGATGGAAGCCCTCAATCTGTCGCGTATTTGCAACGCGGTCGCTTCCGTCGGCATCATGCGGCGCGCCTTGTTGGAGTCAAAAGCGTACGCAACCCGCCGAAATGCATTCGGTAAGCGGCTAACCGACTATCCGATGGTGCAGGACACACTCGGGAAAATGGCGGCAAGGCTTCACGTTGAAGTGGCAACTGTCTTTGATTTCATCCAACTGTATGAACGTGTAACGGAAGGCTCCGCGTCTGAACGCGAAATAATTTTGAACAGGCTTTTCATTGCACTCATTAAAAAGGAGACAGCCGAGCAAGCGATCCACTTCGCCCATGAAGCGATTGAAATGCATGGCGGCAACGGCTATATCGAAGATTTCGTCACGCCGCGCCTTCTGAGGGATGCACAAGTACTAACAGTCTGGGAGGGCACCGCCAATATTTTAGGACTTGAGCTCATCCGGCTCGTCTATAAATTCGAAGCTCATAAACTGTTCATTGACGAAATGCGCAGCCGTCTTGTCGTCGTAAAGGACAGTGAGATGAAGGAGGCGTTGTTGGTGGAAGTAAACAGATTAGCCAATAACCTCTCGTCTTTCGCAGGTTACGATCATGCGCTCCAAACATTCGAAGCGAAAGGACTCATGAAGCGGATGGCGCATCTATACGAAAGTGTCGTCGCACTTGAATGGGCGATGAAACACGGCGGCAAGTTTGAAAAGTTGGCGGAGATTTATATTGAGGATACATGGTCTTTACGGAATGTCGGAGATGAAATGAAGACTGTCGGTTATTTTGACCAGATCATTTGAATAAAAGGTAGTCGGCTGTCAATTTACTAGACGATTAAATCGCATAAGAAAACGCAGAGGTAGTACCACCACTGCGTTTTTTCTCTCTTATTTATTGGATAATTGATTAAAGCCTTTTTGTTGAGTATGGGTTAACCTTCTACTACATTTACAACAATTTCTCCAAAAAAATTTTCACCAAAATAAACTTTTAACTTCCATAATCCTGATGTTGGAAACTCCATTCCAGATGGAATATGTGCATCAGCTCCATTATGAGGACTGTTCCACTCATTTGGATACTCCCAAACTTTTTCACTAGTTGTCATTCCCATATTCTGAATTAAGACTTTGTGTTCTTCACCTTTTTCATTGATACCTACCACCTTGAAATTTCCGTTTAATTCTTCATCTTTACCCCAAAAATGCCACATGTACTTATTTGCTTTTCCTTTAATGATTGGTTCAACTTCAACTACCCCTTCTTTTCCCGAACCGATTAAGAAACCCAATTTTTCTTCCACTCCAATCAAAACATACGCTCCTTTAGTACCATCGCCGAAAGTGACTGGTATTTCGAAAGTTGGGCTAACCTCCCATTCTTCTTTAACAACTTTCCTTTCCTCTGAACATCCTGCCAAGAATACTGTCAATAATAAACCTAAAATTATTTTTCTCATATTGACCTCCTTGTGTTATTAGACGATATCACATAAATTTACTACCTAATATTTTGACCTTTATTAATTTTACAACATCCTTTGTATCATATGCATGTTGCGAAAAATGAATGTTTCCCCATGTTCCCCCAGCATATGACAATATAATCTGTCGATGCACATTGGTTCGTTTTCTTTACTGGCGATTTTCAAAGTTGAATGGCGTATTTTATCAATAAAATTGAATTTTCTATTCCTTTAGGTCGTCGTATAGTTATAGATAGGATGAAACTATGGGGAGTGAGTGTGATTAAAAAGATAGCCGCAATAATTTTAGCTGCCGCCGTCGTAGTAAGCAGCATCACGATATTTGCAGGGGTTCGTCCCGCTATTGAACTGCTTGCTTCATTGGAAATGGAATACGAGAAGCAAAAGATTGATGCCGAATCAATGCAAAGATTGGATGGAGGATTGGATAAAGCCGAATTGGATATCCTCCAGCACGCAAAAATTCTAGATGGACAAGCTAGGAAATAGGGGGAAATGCCACTTGTAAGGAGCTGTTTCATACAGCTCCTTACATAATTATTCGACAAATAAGTTCCACAATAATCCAGGACATGTTACTATAGTAGTAACTATTATTTGGAGCATGCGGTTATATTGAACTAAGAACGAGGAATAGGAGTTGTGGGCATGGAGAAGGAAGACTTG
This sequence comes from Sporosarcina pasadenensis, assembly GCF_047228845.1. NCBI lineage: Bacteria > Bacillati > Bacillota > Bacilli > Caryophanales > Caryophanaceae > Sporosarcina > Sporosarcina pasadenensis. The sequence continues at coordinate 56,412 of NZ_JBFEGM010000005.1, read as the reverse complement.
GTTTCATTGCAGCGAAATGTCCAAAAGCTGAGGGTGGAAGGGAAATACGAAGAGACAATCGAAGCGTGTTTTCAATTATTGGAGGCAGGTTTAACAGCAAATGACCCGAAATCCATTTTGACAGCCCATCTAAACAATGCCGCGTCTTTTTACTGCATCGGAGCAATCGAAGAAGCGTTCCATAGCATCGATGCCTATCTGGAATATTGCATCGACAATGGCGATGAAGATGACCGACTGAATGGATGCAACGTCCTGTTCCTATTGCATGAGTACAATAAGGACTACCAGAAAGCGAAGGGGACATTGGATCGAGCCATTGAACTGGGCAAGAAACTCGAGCGTTACAATATCGTCAGCAATGCATACAGCAACTATAGTATGGTTCTCACAACCGAATCGAATTTTGAAGGCGCACTGACGATGGCACAAAAAGGATTGGCGATGGCAAAGCTGCATGAACCGAGGACTCCAATATTGGAATTCCGGGTGAAGCTGAATGTCGCAAACGCGCTTATTGGCTTGGAGAAACTTGAGGATGCGGAACAGCTCGTAAATGAGTTGGTGAATGATCCAATTCTTGAGTCCTTCATTCGGGAAAAGACACAAGTGCACGATTTGTACGGGCGATTTTTAATGCATAAAAAGATGTACCCCGAAGCATTGGAAGCATATGACGTAGCGAAAGAGCTTGCGGAAAGCTATAATGACAGGAATTTGCTGAAAGGCATCTTGGAAAAGAGATGCAAGCTTTGTGACTTGATGGGCGATGTGGAACGTGGTTATAAAGCCCAGCAGGCATTGATCGATCTGTTGAGCGATTTGCACCAGTACGAAGTTGCAATGACCGCTGTCAAATTGGGAGTGAAGCATCGGATTACGTCCATCGAACGCCGGGCAAACACCGATTACCTTACAGGTTTGTACAACAGGTGCTATATGGAAACGACGGCGGACAAATGGCTTGCAGAAGCATCGCATACTGGCGAAAGTATCGTCTGCATCGCGTTTGATCTTGACAATTTAAAAATCTTGAATGATACATATGGCCACATATTTGGAGATAAAATCATCAAGAAAATTGGTCAAACGTGCGCCCGCCAAATTCGGAGCGATGACTTGATGGGCCGTTTCGGCGGCGACGAATTCGCCATTATTTTACGCGATCTATCCCTTGCAGAAGCACACCATAAAGCAGAGAAACTGCTTGAAGCAGTCCGTTCAATCAAAGTTGAAAAAGACGGCATTTACATTTCATTAACCGCAAGCGTCGGCGTCGCCGATAACGCAAACGGCAAAATTCAAACATTCACCGATCTGTTCCACCAAGCTGACCTCGCACTCTATCAAGCAAAAGAAGGCGGGAAAAACCAAATTTGCATAATGAGTTGAAAAAGAGGCGTATGCCTCTTTTTTATTATCCATGCATTCTGAAAATTATGGTAATCTATGGTATAATAGTGATAGAACTAGGGACAAGGGGGAAGAATAGATGAAAACTGCAGTAGGAACACCAGTTGAGACGCTATTTGTGAACTCATTCGTTGATGGAGTGCTCGATCCGGCAAAAGATATGCTCGGGCCCGTGAAGGACGGCGGGCAAATTGTCGCGAATACGGCGCCGGGCTGCTGGGGACCGATGATCACGCCATGCATCAAAGGCGGACATGAAGTGACGACGCCTGTTTTTGTCGAAGGCGCTGAAGTCGGAGACGCAATCGCCATCCGAATCAAATCGATCGAAGTGACGTCCATGGCGACATCGTCCGGGCATGACCAAGCTGTGGATGGCCGATTTCTCGGCGATCCTTTTGTAGCCGTGAAATGTCCGGGCTGCGGAACGATGTATCCGGAAACCGTCATTAAAGGAATCGGGAAGGAAGCGATCCGCTGTGCTACATGTGACGGGGATATCACGCCATTTACATTCACGAACGGCTATACGATGACCTTCAGCGAACGCGGCGATGTCGGCTTGACCGTGACGCAGGAAGCGGCGGAGAAAATCGGGCAAGACGGCAGGCATTATATGGGCACACCGGAAGCATCCGTCCAAAACCCGATCGTCACCTTCGCTCCGCACGATCTAGTCGGCACCGTGGCAAGAATGCGTCCTTTCCTCGGACAGCTCGGCACGACGCCGTCCTTGCCGTTGCCGGATTCCCACAACGCCGGAGATTTCGGATCGTTCCTTGTCGGCGCGCCGCATGAATACGCGGTCACACAGGAAGAGCTCGACGAGCATAGGACGGACGGGCATATGGATATTAGTCGCGTACGTGCCGGTGCGACGCTGATCTGTCCTGTGAAAGTGCCGGGTGGCGGCGTGTACATCGGCGATATGCATGCGATGCAAGGAGACGGCGAAATCGCTGGGCATACGGCCGACGTAGCTGGAATCGTCCATCTGCAAGTGCATGTCTTAAAAGGGCTGAACATCGAAGGACCGATTCTGTTGCCGAATGAAGAGGACTTGCCATACACAGCGAAACCGCTGACTGCTTCGGAAAAACAATCCGCTCAGGCGCTTGCCGCGCAATGGGGAGTGGAGGCAATTGAAGAAAGCCTCCCGATTTCCGTCGTCGGCACAGGCACCGACTTGAACGTCGCAACCGCAAACGGACTCGCTCGCGCAGCAAAACTGTTTGGCGTCCCTGTCGAAGAAATCATGAACCGCGCGACGATTACAGGTTCGATTGAAATCGGACGCCACCCGGGAGTCGTCACAGTGACATTCCAGGCGCCTAAGGCTTATTTGGAAAAGGCGAATTTGTATGAAGTAGTGGATCAGCAATATAGGAATCGCGGTTAATAACGAAAAGCCTCATGGGATTGTGTCCATGAGGTTTTCTTGATTTTATTACAATCCAGGAAGGAAAAATAGAATGAAATTGGCGACAAGCACTGCAATATTTGCAGAAACGGAAATCGTGTTTGTATCTCGTTGCACTTTTCCAAAGCGCACTACAATAGAAAGGATGAGTAAGTAAAATATTGCCAGGAAATAAATGATGAATAAATCGAGTAACCAGTGCATTCCCGTGCCCATACCCGCTAGAACAGTCATACCGAGAATAAGAAAAACAATGATAGAGAGGAATAGCCAAATCCCTGCTACTGCCGGCATAATACGCCATATTCGATGTTTGAAAAGCGGTTTCCCTTTTTTGCTTTGCCAAAACAAAAGGAGAGCAATTCCCCAAATGACAATGATGATTGTTAGAAAAGTGAGGATGATTGTCGGCTGGAGGCCAATGTTAATTGATAATAGAAATGAAGTGATGCTTGTCCGAAAATGGTGCATTCCAGCTAGAAATATTCCAACTAAAATAATCGATACTAATTGAAACCAAATCCACTTAATCAAATTTCCCACTCCTTTATACTCCTCTTTACGAGTGGAAGGTGAAAGAGTTTCAAAATATGAGCTAAAAAAGCTTCCTGGGAAATAATTCGGCATAGATTTTTTCTTTTGTCGAGATTTCCCGATATATGACGTCTTGATTATTTTGACAAGAGCCCATTCTTTCGCGTTCAAGGTCCATTCTTTCGCGTTCAAGGTCCATTCTTTCATAAAACTCAACGCTGTTAACGGGACGCCCCCTTCTATTTATCCTCCCGGTGATATTCCGAAACTTGCACGACCCGGACTTTGCCTGTGTGGAGTTCATGATAAATTCCCCGGCTATCACGGAAGGAGATGTATTGATCCCGTTCTGATTTGACGAGCTGCACAGCGCTCTCCAACGAGTCGGTATGTATGAAACGCCGGATGTAATGTTCCTCATCAAAAAAATAAGTGATTTTGAATTCCTGCATGCACGACGCCCCCTATCTTTACAAGTCAATAATTATCGTACCCTCTTTGAATTGGAATGATTCCCCCGGTAATGCAATGAGCCTGCTTCACGTACCCAAAATAATTGAACTGCGCCAATTTTACTATCGCGTCCAAAGTCATCCTCCGCGCGTCCAAAGTGTCCGGTTCCACGTCCAAAACCATCCTCCGCGCGTCCAAAGTGCCCGGTTCCGCGCCCATAACTGTCCTCCGCACGTCCAAAGTGTCCGGTTACGCGTCTAAAACCGTCCTCCACGCGTCCAAAGTACTCGGCTCCGGTCCAATCTACCATGTCACGCTACTTCTTCCCTCACACCTATTCCCCCACAATTGCCAATAGTGTAACATAGAAAGAAACGGCAGTTCCGCCGAGTCCCTAAACTATCAATTTCAGACAGAGAGTTGATTTGCATGAAACCGAAATCCTTGCAATCTCGCATTTTTTCATATGGCGCATTGTTCGTATCCCTTATCGCAATCATTATCGGGGTTTCGTTCTATTTCACGATGTCGCATGGAATTGAAAAACAGATCGGCATACGAGCGCTGAGCATCGCGCAAACAACGGCGGCCCGTCCTGATGTGGTCGCAGCTTTTGAAGAGGATGACCCATCGAGGCTGTTGCAACCGATTGCGGAAGCCGTCCGCCTGCAAACCGGAGCCGAATATGTCGTCATCGGGAACAGCGAAGGAATCCGGTATGCCCATCCCGTCGTCGAGCGGATCGGGCAAAAGATGGTCGGCGATGACAATGAACGCGCGCTTCACCTCGGGGAATCGTATGTTTCGAAGGCGACCGGGACACTCGGTCCTGCACTGCGCGGGAAAACGCCTGTCTTCAATGACGAAGGCAAAATCATCGGAGTCATTTCTGTCGGCTATTTGAATGAAGACATTTCCTCCATCTTCTTTCAGTACATCGATAACATCTCTTACATCGTACTGATCGCCATCGTTCTCGGCATCATCGGCTCAAGCGTCCTTGCACGAAACATCAAGAAAGAGCTATTCGATCTCGAACCTGCGGAAATCGCTAATTTATTCACCGAACGGAATGCGCTCATCGAGTCGGTTCGCGAAGGGATCATCATGGTCGATGCGGAAGGGGTCATTACGACAGTGAATGCTGCCGCGTTTGACGCGCTTTCAATCCCAGGGCAGACGGAACTGATCGGCAAGACAATCCAGGAAGTGCTTCCGAACACCCTTTTGCCGAAAGTACTGGAAACGGGGGAGCGGCATCTCGATCGGCCGATGGAGATCCACGGGAGGAAAGTCATCGTCAACCGTATCCCGATTCGGGCTAACGATCGGATCATCGGCGCCGTATCCACATTCCGTCTTCAATCGGAAATTGACCAGCTTGCAATGGAATTATCGCAAGTGAAACGGTATACGGAAGCGCTTCGGGCGCAGACACATGAATATAATAATTTCCTTTACACGATCTCAGGGCTTATCCAGCTTCATTCATACGACGAGGCGCTTAGCCTGATCCACGATGAGACGGCAGAGCACCAATCACTCATCCAGTTTGTGACGAAGCGATTGCAGGATCCTTTCCTCGGCGGAATCGTCATCGGTTTCTTCAACCGTGCGAGGGAGTTGAAAGTCCGTTTCCTGCTCGATGAAGACAGCTTTCTGAAAGAGCTGCCGGCCTATTTGGAGAAGACCCATTTTGTGTCCATCATCGGGAATTTGGTGACAAATGCATTTGAAGCGGTTGAGATCAATTCTGAAGCGAAACGGATGGTCCGCCTTTTCATCTTTGATAATGGGGAAGAGATATTATTTGAAGTGGAGGATTCGGGCAAAGGAATCGCGAATGAAGTATTGGATGCTTTATTTCAGGAAAAAGTTTCGACAAAAGATGTGGAAGACAGAGGATATGGTCTTTTGAAAGTGGCGGAGAACGTCGAAGACTTGGGAGGCTCCATCACAGTGGAAAAAGGGGATCTAGGTGGCGCACTGTTCATCATATCCATTCCGAAAAGGGGGGTACTGCATGCGACCAATTGAAGTTCTCATCATTGAAGATGATAAGCGGATTGCCGATATTCATCGTCGATTCATCGATAAAATAGAAGGCTTCACGGTCGTCGGGGCCGCACATACCGGCGAGGAAGCGAAGGATTGGGTGCAGGCGCTGTCGCCTGACCTCGTGCTGCTCGATGTCTATTTACCCGACGCGCTCGGTACGGAAGTTATGGGCTTCATTCACGAAAACAGCCCTGAAACGGACATCATTTTCATAACAGCGGCAGCTGAAGTCGACATCGTGAAAAAAGCATACCGACGTGGCGTAGCTGATTATATATTGAAGCCGCTCACATTTGATCGGTTCAAGGAAAGCCTTCATTCGTACAAAGCGAAAAGGGAGAAGCTTGCGGGTGAAGGGGTAATGAAAGAGGATTCCATCCAGTTCTTGTGGAATAAAACAAATGCCGCAGCAGAAAATCCGGAAATCCTTCCCCCGAAAGGAATAGACCCGATAACCAAGGAGAAAGTCGTCAGTCATATGAAACAAGTCGTTGGTGGAATGACAGCGGAAACGCTCGGCGTAGAAATAGGCGTGAGCCGTTCGACTGCAAGACGCTATTTGGAATACCTCGTGTCAGAGAAACAGGCTTATACCGAGCTTATTTACGGTTCAGTCGGACGCCCTGAAAGAAGGTATTTCATTCAACGACGGTGAACAGTATGAACAAAATGACGTTTACGACTAATATTCAACTTATGACCGTAAACATTGAATACAACCAACTTTCTGATAAATTGATGATAGCGTATGAAAACGCTATCATCAATTTTTTTATTCCAAAGGGGGAAGCAAGATGAAGTGGAGAAAGTTACAAATAGTTGCCTTGGCTAGTGTCGTGGCACTCAGCCTGGCAGCATGTTCAAAGAATGACGGAGCAAAGGGGAGCTCCTCAAAATATCCTGAGAAAAATATAACGATTGTCGCGCCATCTGGAGCTGGCGGGGGATGGGATTTAACGGCTCGCGCGATTGCGAAAACGATGAACGACACGAAGCTGATTGAAAAACCGATCACGGTTGAGAACAAGCCAGGTGGCGGCGGTGCCGTGTACATGGCGGAGTTTGCAACGAAAGAAGTGAAGAATGACTACGCATTGATCGTAAAATCACCACCTCTTCTGATTAACAACAACAAGGCGGAAGGGAACAGCCCTTATGGTTATAAGGATACGACGCCACTGGCGCAGTTGACGCGTGATTACGGCGCAATTGTCGTTAAAGCGGATTCGGAATTCAAAACGCTGAAAGATGTATTGGAAGCGATTAAGAAAGACGCGAAATCGGTAACGCTTGCCGGCGGATCGGCACCTGGGTCGATGGATCATCTTGTCGGAATCTTGCCTGCTTTCGAATATGGCATCGACCCGAAAACAGTGAAATACGTATCTTATGATGGCGGCGGGGAAGCTGTTGCTGCGTTGCTTGGAGGCAATGCGGATGTCATTGCAACGGATGCTTCGACAATCGGGCAATACGTGAAATCAGGAGATGTCCGTGTTCTTGCTGTCAGTTCATCAGAGCGTCTTGGCGGCGAATTGACGGAAGTCCCGACATTTAAGGAAGAAGGCATTGACGCGGAGTTCACAATTTGGCGCGGCCTATTCGGACCGAAGGATATGTCCGATACAGCTATCGATTATTGGACGGAAAAGCTGAAAGAGATGGTTGAGACGGATGAGTGGAAAGCGGAACTTGAGAGAAACGGCTGGGAAAGCGAATACCGCGGTTCCGACGATTTTACGAAATACTTGGAAGACCAGGACAAAGTCATTGTTGAACTTCTGACTGCACTTGGTATGCAAAAATAAGAATCTGTTTTGGCGGCTAAGCGGCCGCCTTTTCAATCCAGCTACTGGCGCTGAAAGGATGCCTTATTTTCTGCAGAAATCGCAGAAAAACGGCAAATCGAACACTTCGCTGTTCGATTGGCTCGGGGTCATAAGTCAAAGCTGTTCTGTGGCAAAAAGCGCCACGCCACATCTTTGTCCTATGCCTGTCGCCTCTATGCAGGCGCCATTCGCTTTTTTTATAGGGAGGTGTCAAAGACGATGAGTAAAACATTCGATCGTTATGCAAGCATCGCTTTTTTACTGATTGGTCTTTTATTTGTAATCGAAAGCTCGAAGATTGCAAGCAGTGCGTACGGGTCGACGGTTGGACCGAAAATCTTTCCGTTAGGACTCGGTATCGTTTTGATTTTATTGAGTTTGCGGTTGCTTTACGAAACGTTCAAATACAAAACCGAAGTAGCATCCACGGAAAAACTGCAATATAAAAAGTTCCTCATCATACTCGTGAGTGCAACGTTGTATGCATTCTTACTGGAGAAGCTTGGGTACGTCATTTCCACATTCCTCTTTCTGCTCATCGCATTCCAGACGATGGAACGAGGCAGAATTATTCCGACTGTCATTATCGCCGCGGTATTTTCATTCGGCGTCTATTATTTCTTTGCGGAATTTCTTGGCGGCTCATTGCCCGGATTCCCGCTATAACTTATCCAGCGATAGCCCCTTACTTACGGGTGGCAGAATGAATACTAATACAATCTTTTTTAGTGAAAATCCAAACTCTGCTGGATTAAGTTATAGCTGCCTCCGGCGGATGTCACGGATTTTCAAGTGAAGTTTATCGAGCAAGCTCGATAAAATCCGGACGCAATTACGCCGAGGCGTAATTGATTGAAACTTGAAAGGAGTCACAACATGAGCACATTACAATTTTTGGCCGACGGTTTTGCGACCGCCTTCCAATGGCATAATCTTTTATTTGCCTTCATTGGTGTCGTTATCGGAACAGCTGTAGGCGTGCTGCCCGGCATCGGACCGATGAGTGGGGTGGCCCTTCTCATTCCTGTCACGGCAACAATCACGTCCGGGATGCCGACGAGTGCGGCAGCCGCCAGTTCCATCATTTTGCTCGCAGGCGTCTACTACGGCGCTATGTATGGAGGATCGACAACTTCGATCTTATTAAACACTCCCGGAGAATCATCGTCTGTCGTCACGACGCTTGACGGTTATCAAATGGCAAGGCAAGGCAGGGCAGGGGCAGCATTGGCGATCGCGGCGATCGGATCATTTTGTGCGGGAATCATTTCCCTCATCGGCCTTGTCCTGTTGGCGGAACCGTTATCCAATGTCGCCATCAAATTTGGGCCGGCGGAGTACTTTTCATTAATGTTACTAGGCTTGGCGGCTGTTAGCGGCCTTGCCGGAAAATCGATGACGAAAGCTTTAATAATGACGGTCTTCGGACTGATGCTTGGCACAATCGGCATCGACGCCGTCTCTGGAATTGCCCGTTTTACATACAACCAACCAATCTTATTTTCAGGACTCGAATTTTTGACGATTGCAGTCGGGCTTTTCGCGCTTGGTGAAGTGTTCAAGACAGTGTTGGAACGGGACAATGAGGAAGGGACGATTGCAAAAATCAATCGTATCCTTCCGACAAAACAGGATATGAAAGACAGCTCCGTACCAATTGTCCGCGGCTCCTTGCTCGGATTTTTCATCGGTGTGCTTCCAGGCGCAGGCGCGACGCTCGCTTCCTTCTTCTCGTATATGACGGAGAAGAAATTCAGCAAACGTCCTGAAACGTTTGGCCATGGAAATATCGCAGGGGTTGCTGGTCCGGAATCTGCAAATAACGCGGCTTCCGGCGGAGCGATGATCCCTTTGCTGACGCTTGGGATTCCAGGTTCTGGAACGACGGCCATCCTGATGGGCGCGCTCATCATGTATAATATCCAGCCAGGTCCGCTGCTGTTCGATGAGCACCCCGAAGTGGCGTGGGGACTTATTGCAAGTATGTTCATCGGCAACTTGATGTTGCTCATCTTGAATATGCCACTCGTCCGTGTGTTTGCGAAAGTCATTCAGACGCCGAAGAAATACTTATTGCCGATCATTGTGGCGATTTCATTTTTCGGTGTGTACGCTGTGCAATATACGACGTTCGATTTGTATTTATTGCTTGGATGCGGCGTGCTCGGCTATTTATTGTCGAAAAACGACTACCCGGTCGCTCCTCTCGTCCTTGCGCTTGTGCTAGGACCGATGATCGAGAACAATATGCGCCGGGCACTGACAATTTCAAACGGCGACTTCAGCATTTTCGTCACGAAGCCGCTCTCGCTCGTATTCATCATTGCGGCTGCTGCGTGGCTGTTAATTCCGTTATTGTTGAAAATGAAAGGCCGTGCGGTCATTGTGGAAGAAGAAGGGTGAATAGTAAAGCGGATTGCCTAATGGGAAAGGCAATCCGCTTTTTATATTGGAGTTAAAAGATCTTTTATTTAATCGCGTCCAAAGTGTGTAGCTACGCGACCAAAGTGATGCGTCTCGCGCTCAAAGTGACGAGCCCCGCGCTCAAAGTGACGAGTCCCGCGCTCAAAGTGACGAGTCCCGCGCTCAAAGTGATGAGTCCCGCGCTCAAAGCGACGTGTCCCGCGCTCAAAGTGACGTGCTTTGCGCTCAAAGCGACGTGCTCCGCGCTCAAAGTGACGTGCTTCGCGCTCAAAATTATGCGTCCCGCGTTCAAATCGAGCTGCTCCGCGTCCAAAGCACGCCGCGTTTTCCCATACTAAAAACAGGCGAAGGAATCCAATACTATTCTTCGCCTGTTTGCTTAATTAATATTCAATTAAACTTCCACTTCAATCCCAATACCCGCCTCCAACGCTTTCCGGTAAACTCCTTGCGCAACAGCAAGGTCGAAATAGGCAGCACCGACGGATTTGAAGAATGTAATTTCATTCTCAGCCGTTCTGCCATCGGCCGTCCCAACGATTACGTCCATCAGCTCACCATGCAAATCGTCAAACGACCAATCTGGCTGCTCGTTGGCGTGGATCAGTTCGCCGGCTTCCTCTTTGACGCCTGCTACATCGTCCGTGACGATTTTGCTGCACCGTTGAATGAAGGTAAAATCCATTTCACGCATATGGGGCAAATAGGAACCAACGCCATTGACGTGTGTGCCTGGCTTTACATCATTTCCGTCAAACACCGGCGTATTCGAGCGGGTGCTGCAACAGATAATATGGGCTTGGCTAACCGCCTCAGAAACATTATCCATTATTTCAATCTGTATGTTTTCATCAATGCCGAAAGCGAGCAGTCTCTCTTTGAAATGTTCCGCCTTGGTTGTCGTCGGGTTGACGAGCAGCATTTTTGAGATCGGGCGGACTGCCAAAACGCCGAGAACTTGTTCAAATGCCATCGCTCCGGTTCCGATAACGGTTAAAACAGTGGCATCTTTCCGCGCAAGACGGTCGGTTGCAAGTCCGCTTAACGCTCCCGTCCGAAGCCTTGTCAAATAAGAAGCGTTCATCATCGCTAGATGTTCGCCGTTCTTCGCATCCGTTACGAGAATGACGCCTTGGGTCGTCGGTTTCCCTATAGCTGGATTGTCCGGGAAGATTGTCACCGTCTTGATGGTAGCCATTTCATTCACCAAATCAGCGCTCGGCATATAGAGCACGGACGCGCTATGTTGCGGAAACTCGATGACGGTACGATGAGGATTGGCGATTTTATCTTCCGCTTTTGCGCGCAAGATTTGTTCGACGTCATGCATCGCCTCTTTCATCCCATAAGTTGTTTGAATTTCTCTTTCGTTGATGATTAACATGAAATCGCTCCTTCATTATTGATCGAGTACTTCGTTCTTTCGGTCTTTCACTGCCCAGATGGCGAGGAGGGAAACGACCGCGGTGAAGATGATATAAAGCGCAACCGGAACATATGAATTATTGAATTTAGCGAGCAGGGCAGTAGCGACAAGTGGTGCTGTCCCACCAGCAACAGCCGCTCCGATCTGATAGCCGAGCGAAATGCCTGTGTAGCGGACTTCCGCCGAGAAGATCTCAGAGAACATCGTTCCGAGCACCGCGGTAATCGGCGCCCAAATAATGCCGAGTCCAATAATTGTTGCGATGACAAGCATTGCGACAGAGCCTTGTTTGATCATCCAGAAGTATGGGAATGCGAAGAGGATCATCCCAATTGACCCCCATACATAAAGCGGTTTGCGTCCGACTTTGTCTGATAGATTCCCCATAATCGGAATCAAAATTGTCGTAACAAATGTAGCGGCCATGACTGCATTTAACGTGGCTGTCCTTGAATAGTCAAGATAGCTTGTCGCGTAGGAGACGACAAATGTGCTGAAAATGTAGAATGGCGCCGTCTCGACAACTTTCGCCCCAATTGCTATGAGGACTTCACGCCAATGCGTTTTTAACGTTGTGACAAGAGGGATTTTTGGAATCTCTCCACGTTCCTGCACCTCTTTGAATGAAGGCGTTTCGTCAATCCCTTTACGGATCCATAATCCGAATACGACGAGCAATGCACTTAAGATGAACGGCACGCGCCAGCCCCATGTCATGAACGAACCTTCGGGAAGCATCGTCATGATTGACAGTGCGAACGTTCCGAGCATCATTCCGATCGTAATCCCCATTTGTGGGACGGAACCGAATAGACCGCGCTTTTCAGGTGGAGCATATTCGACTGCGAGCAAGAGTGCTCCGCCCCATTCTCCTCCAATTCCTAATCCTTGAACAAGCCTCAAAGTAATCAACAGGATCGGCGCCCAAATGCCGATTGCCTGATAAGTCGGCAATAATCCCATTCCAAATGTTGCAATCCCCATTAAGCTTAATGTCAATACGAGCGTTTTCTTTCTTCCAATCCGGTCCCCGATATGACTGAAAATGATGCCGCCGAATGGCCGTATGAAAAAGGCGAGTGCAAATGAGGCATACGCCAATAATAGGCCGACTGTCGGGTCTTCATTGACAAAAAAGACTTGGTTGAAGACGAGCGCAGCGACCGTGCCGTATAGGAAGTAGTCGAACCACTCGATCGAGCTTCCGACGAGACTAGCGACCAGCACCCTATTTAATTGCTTCTTCTCCACAAACTGTTCCCCCTTTTGTATAATTGAAGTACTACTTCAAACTAACAGCAAAAAAATATGTAAGCGCTTAACTTTACATTTGAAGTGTTACTTCAAGTATATTAAGCTTATCATAGTTATGTACTAATTTTCTGTCAATAGATTCTTTTAGGAGAATGAAAATGAGCACAAATCATTTAGGGGTAAAAATTAGAAAAATCAGGTCGGAGCGTGGCATGACGCTGAAAACTCTTGCCGATCGAACGGGCTTTTCCATCAGCTTCCTTTCTCAACTGGAAAGAGGGAAGTCGTCTGCTACATTGGAATCGTTGAAAAAGATTTCGTTAGCGTTTGGCGTGAACCCAAGTTATTTTTTCGAGGAGGAGGAAACGGAAAGCGATCAATCCCTTATTATCGATCAACGGATGGATGCCCATCATATTTATTATAAGGATTTAGGGACGATGGTTGCGAACCGCGATTTCGCTCCGCTTTTCGTCGTCTTGAAGCCGGGCCAGACGGAAGGCAATTTGATCACACATAAAGGGCAGGAATTTCTTTACGTCATTGAAGGGACTTTGACCGTCCGCCTTGAGGACGAGCTCCATGAATTAGGTCCGACCGAATCGTTCATGCTCGATTCCACCCGTCCGCATTATTGGTATAACTACACGGACAGCGATGTGAAACTACTTTGCGTATCGTCGGAAGTGAAGGATTAGGAATTCTCAGCAGAGAATAAGCCCCTTTCGAATTTTGAAATCAACAAAGCCGATTGAATCCTTATGGGAAACAATCGGCTCTTTTATCACTTATTATCTTTCACACGCATAACCGTCTTTGTCCCGGTCCATTTTAGCCTGATAGGCGGCATGGCCTTGAGGAACGCCGTTCGGATATTTCTTACGGAGCTCAGTGCAGTTTTGGAACCATTCCTGGCCGCTGGACACGTTTGTGCTAGGCGGTGTTGCCGGTTTAGTTGCAGCAACACTTGGGGCTTTCGGCTTCGCAGCTGAACTCCCGGCACTTGGCGCAGGTACTGCATTGCTGTTAAATCCGGAATCTGTCGCGTAATTTTCAACCGACCAGATGCCTAGCGCTTTTTTCTTCGCTGACGCTTGCGCTTCCTCAAAAGGTGTCAAATGACGTGTGTTTGGCGGATATACGTATGCAACGCGTGCTAAACCTTCAGCAAGCAATGTCTTTTGTACACTTTTCCCGTCAACATAGACGTAGGCGAGCAATCGGTCGTATTTATCGTAGCGCTCCCCGATATCGAATTCGAGCGTGAGGGCGCCGCTATTGACCAATTGACGGTTGCGCTCCTTCGCCTTATCGCCAAACGGCTGCTTGCCGAGGCGAGGGTGATTCGTTTCAGGCGTATCGATCAATAAATAGCGGACGTTGATCTCTTGACCGTTATACAATACTTTGATTGTATCGCCATCGATCGTCTTCACCAATTTGACGGGAACTTGCGCCGTCGTACCGGACGTCTCGGTCTTTTTCACCGGTGCAGGTTTTGCAGTGGAAGCAGGCTTCTTTTCGCTTGGTGGAGCGACGATAGCCGGGCTAGTTTTCGTTTCTTCCGATTTTTTTTCTTCCTTAACGACTTTTTCTTTTTCCACTTCTTCTATTTCAACAGTTGAAGTGTCTTCCTCCGGTGCTGTCTCTTCCGGTGTATCTTTCTCGACAGTCTCAACTTGCTCAGTTGGCGATTTCTCGATAGATTCTTCCTCATCGAACGAACCGGAGCACCCTGCAAGCACGAGCAATAACCCGATAATAACCGTTAATAAACCTTTCAAATCTTCAATCCTCCAAAACTTGCAACCGCGTTGTCTCCAACGCAGTCATCTATTATTTTTTTGTAATTCAGTATGAAATAATGCTTTACTAAAATACTCTAGTATTATAGCAGAAAAGTTTATATGGGACGAGAGAATGAAGAAAATGGATGGAAGTATTGGTTAATAATCACTGGTTCGGATATATGATCACTTATCCGGATTTATGATCACTTATTCAGTTTTGCGACCACTTATCCGAATTTATGATCACATGACAAGGGCTAACCATAAAAAGACCACACACCGGAAAGGTGCATGGTCGCATCCATCACTTATCCCGATTCCGATTCTTCGGCAGCAGCCAAGATTCGGCTTCGTCTTCCACTTCGACATTCCGCAAATCGATGACAATCGGCTTTATCGGCTTAACGACATCTTCTGAATGAGTGTCCATCTTCGAATCGCGGCCTTCTAACAGATCAGCAAATTCTCTCGCCTGCGCCAGCGCATCTTGTCGATCCATCTGACTTTCCGTGAAATTTTGTGGATCGGGGATGACGTCTTGGCTCTCTTGATCAACACCGCCCCAATCTACATTCCGCCTAGATGCCCGATGCAAAAGACCGCGTTCCCCGGACGGCGTGCCGCGTATTTGGGAAGGAGGGGAAAGGTTCGGCGGGTCCGGCTCATATTCTGATCGGTCGAATAAAGCTTCCGCACCTGCCCTGCCGAACAGCAAGTCTTCGCGCGAGACTATACTACCGCCCTCATAGGCGTCCGTTGCAATGCTATCCCGGTAATCATTTTTCGGCAATCCATCCTCCCCGATGCCGACGGGCGACTCCTCATCCTGCCTGTTCAATCGTTCGGCTTCTGAAACCGGACGATTAAACGGGTTCGTTTCCACCTTATGCCGCTCAGCATTCAGCTCATATGCTGTCTTCTCCGGTTCTCCGTCCACATAAAGCAGCCATTTTCCTTGCTTGATCTCCGATTCATACCGCCTCAAATCCACCTCGTCAAAACCGACTTCCACAAGCATGCTGCGCACATGATTCTCTCCTGAAATATAACCGATAAAACGGTCCAGCCAATTTGACGGTGCCGACTGTATCTCCTCAGCCGTCCTGCGTCGTAACAAATCGACATCCTCTTCATTCCGCGCAATGACATACATGTTCTCCGGGGCAATCCCTTTTTCATCCAACTCCTCGACAGCGGCAAGCAATGCTTCCTCTGTATCGTATAACCCGACAAACGTTTTTTGGGTCATATTCATTCACTCCTTCTATCTATTCGAAAGCGATTACAATCTTTACATGCAATACCCGAAACTTTGAAATGGGAAACGATTGCAACAAATTCTTCTTCCGGATTTTTAATGAATCTGCACCCGATTTTGTTGTATGATAGAACGTATGGTTTTATCTTGATTCAGCGGAAATTCCCACATTTATAGGTGGAGAGATGAGTACGACTTTGTTCCATATCCAGCGAGAGTCCAAACTCCCGCTGACTCAAGATAAAAGCCTCCGGCGGATGTCAGGGATTTTGAAGGGAGTTAATTGCGCCAGCGCAATTCAAAATCCCGACGCAATTACGCCAATGCGTAATTGATTTATTTCGAATTAGGATCGGAAAGGAGGATGTCATGATGAACAATATGGAAGTGATGAGTTGCCGCCTCGATATGACACAACGGGCGCGCAAGGAAATCGGCAACTGGGCGATCGATGAAAACGAGCTCTTTTCCATGCAAGCAAATTTTACGGTCTACATCGAAAAACTTCCCGCAAAACAAGACAACATGGCATTCTCCTTCTACTTCGATCCAGAAGAAAATCCGCAGCTCGCCAATCACTTGAATGAACGAGTCGCAGTCATGGAATGCGTCTACAAAAACGAAGGCTTCCTCGCGACGAGCTTCAGAGTGAAAGGGCGGAAAGAGCCTGTCCGGACGAATCGCCGACTTGGCGTCCGCCTGGCATTCGCGGTCAACCGGCGTACCGGCAGTCCGATGCCGATCCAGCTATATACGAGCCTTCGGGAGCTCCCGATTGCGCAAGAGCGTTCGGAATACGTGGAAAAACGGATCAGGAGCTGGGAAGGATATTTGCGCATTGAGGAGAAAAATGCGGATGTCGCGGATGTGACCGCCCATATTTCACAACCTATCGTCAATGAATCGTTCAGTCAATTGACGATCATATGCAGCGGATTGGAAGCGAAAGACTGGAGCGCCATTACCGGTTTCAGCGCTAAACTGAAAGGCGCAAGCGACGACCTTGGAACGGTCGTCGACGTAAATCGCGGAAAAAGGTCCGTGAAGATCGAGTTGAGCCGGAAATACCAAGCGAGTGCAAGACGCGGCTCTTTATTGCCGAATGGGGCTCGTGAAATCGTCTTCAGCAATTTCGCGGAATTGAGCCAGATCCGCCGGCTTCGAAAAGGGTTCAAAGATCTTCAAGATGGATTTGCGGCAAATGCCAATTTGGAGAAGGTGCTGTTCGAGGAACGGCCCGTCGTGCAAATTACGAATAAGAAGATGGAGCTCGATTTCCATCATCCGTTGAATGAGTTCCAACGTGAAGCGGTCACCGGCGCGATGTCAGCGCACGATCTGTATGTGATCCAAGGCCCTCCGGGGACAGGGAAAACGACGGTTATCTCGGAGCTTTGCCACCAGCTCATGAAGGCGGGGCAGCGTACGCTCGTCGCCTCGCAATCAAATTTGGCAGTGGACAATGCGCTCGGTAGGCTTCTTTCCGACCCTGGCATCCGTATTTTGCGCTATGGGCGGACGGAGAGTATCGAAGAGGAAGGGAAACGGTTCATCGAGGAAAATGTCGCTTCCTACTGGCGGGACGAAACGTTAGCTGCAGTCGATGAACAACGTGAGAAGCGTGCGGAACGTGAGCGGCAGATTGCTCAGGAAATCGAAAGTCTCGAAGATGAAAAGAAACGACTTCATGCGGAACGGGAAGAAATGGAGCGGCGTATTGCCGAGAAACAAGCCGCTGAGACGGAAAGCAAAGACCTACATGTGCAACTAGACTCCGTGAAAAAGTTGCAGTCGGAGCTTGATGCGAAACTGGATGCGCTAACCATGCAAATGGAAGAACTGAACGTGACGCTGGAAAAGCTGACGATTGAAAAGGACAAATTGCAACAGGAAAAGGATGCCGCTTCCATCCGTCCGGAAATGCATGAAAAGATGGCTGAAGCGGAACTCGAATTGGCTGCGAATCGCAAAAAGCTCCGTTACTTCCAAACGGTTGAAGCAATCGACTACGCCGAAATGGAAATCCGTAGATTGACGGAAAAAGCTGGAGCGAACAGATTGAAGACCGGTCCGATGCCGCGATTCATCGAAGAACTATCGGACGTGCGGAAGCTGCAGGAGCTGGAAGGGTTATTTCGTTCGCACGGTATCGAGCCGTCTCTGCCGACGAGCCTTGAAATGAATTCGCTTCGCCGATTGCGCGTTGACATTCAAAACGGGACCTATCCGTATGCGCTACTCGAATGGAAGGAAGTGGCGGAGCGGCTTACGAATGGTATCAATCATGCGGAAAATCTGCTACGGAAGCATCATTACAGGATCGAACAAGTCAGCAGCAAGCCAGACGATAAATACAAAACGGCTGAAGAGATGCATGACATGCTTGATAAAATAGGCCGATTCTTCGTGAAACCCGAGACAAAACGGATATTGGCATCACCGGCAAATGCTGACAAGGCCGCACTGTTGCATCGGCTTGCCGAAAATCTTTCCTATTTATATGGCAAAGCGGAAGACGTGAGGAAAATCGCCGCAACGATCAAGGAATCATCCGATCGAGAGGCGGCGGGACGATTCACCGCTTTGAAAAAAGAGATAATGGATGAGATGACTGCTCATATTCAGGAAGTTGAAGCAGAGGTGCTTGCCGCAGAAAGGGCGATCGAAGAACATGAGGAACAGCTACTTCATTTGAAGGAAGAAAGTTCTGAGCTCGCTGTACATGTCGATGAGCATGTCTATCGACCGGACGTCGAAAATAAGATCGAGGAACTTGAAAAGGTACTTGCCGACTTTGAGGAGCGGAAGGGTTACTTCCAACGGATGGAACGGGCTGTCGAAGAGAATGCGATGGAAACGAGCCAAACTTCCGAACAGCTTACGGCTATACAGGAAGACTTAGAAGTAGTGCAGAAGGAGAAAGCGGAGTCGGAAGACCGAATGAAACAGCTCGAGGCGCGGATTCTCGCCCATCAGGATATCATCCGTTCCGAACCGGAAAAGCGGAAGAAGGATTTGACTGAGGAAATTGACAAGGCATCTGCAAAAGCCGCTGAATTGCAGCAGGAGCTGGACCGGATGCCAGTCGCGCGTCTGTTGCAGGATGAGTGGAGCGAAATGCTCGCAGGAGCAGAGGAGTTTGACTTGGATGAGATCCGCAAGCTGTACGTGAAGCATGCGAATGTCATCGGGACGACTTGTGTCGCTTCTGCTAGACGCGATTTCATGGAGGATTATCCGGAATTCGACGTCGTCATCATCGATGAAGTGTCGAAAGCGACGCCGCCTGAACTGTTGCTGCCGATGCTGAAAGGGAAGAAGATCGTGCTCGTCGGGGATCATCATCAGCTGCCGCCACTTGTTGGACGTGAAACGATGGAAGAATTCATCGAGGAGATCAAGGACGAGGCGGAAAAGGATGAACTGAGCGGCATGCTGAAGGAATCACTGTTCGAGCGGCTGTTTAGAACGTTGCCGAAACAGAACAAGACGATGCTCGGCATCCAATACCGGATGCACGAGGAGATCATGGAAACAATTGCGCCATTTTATGTCGATGGCCAGTACCGTCTGCAGTGCGGCCTGCCCGATTCGGATGCGGCGCGCGATCATTTGCTGACGTCGAAGTACATTAAGCGGAACGATCATCTTCTTTGGTTCGATATGCCGAATGAGCCTGCGTTTTTCGAAGCGCAAGTGAAAGGCGGCACAAGTCTTTACAATGAGGCTGAGCTGAAAAGAATCCGAGAATTGCTATTGGATATTGAAGAAGCAACGGCGCTTGCGAAGCATGAAGGCCGTCTGCAGCCGGACGAGAAGAAAAGCGTCGGCGTCATCAGTTTCTACGGGGAACAAGTGAAGCGCATCGATCGGCTCATCGAACAGGAAATTATGCCGAAGCATTTGCATTGTCGGACGGGCTCTGTCGATAAATTTCAAGGGATGGAAATGGACATTATCATTTTGAGCTTCGTACGGAACCACCAACAGCCGAGCGGCACAATCGGCTTCGCAGAAGATTATCGCCGTTTGAATGTCGCATTGTCGCGGGCTAGGGAATTGCTCATCATCGTCGGCAGCTCGGATATGTTCACGAAACGACCGAAAAAAGTGGAGACGAAGGCGATGTACGCAAGGCTTGTCGAACAGGTGAAACTGCAGGGCGGTTTCAAGGAACTTGCCCTCGCAGGCTCGGAAAGGAATGGATGAATGGACGCATTGGAAAAGCGGCTCCGCGATGAATTACTGCGGGACCTGAATGTGAAATTGCTCGAAACGGCGAAATGGTCATTGCCGATCCAAGTGATCGATATCGAGTACGAGACGGTGAAGCGTACGAAGATGGACATTTTAATGAAGATGCTCTTAGTCGCTTTTCGCACATCACAGTTCTCTTCAAGCGAAGAGTTAAGCGACATGCTCGTCGTCGAACCGTTATTCATTGAAGACATCATTGAGCGGTTGGACCGTGCCGGCATGATTACAAAGAGCGGCGGCGCCTATTCATTGACGGAAACAGGAAGGCAGCAGCTCGAATCGGGCATGTACATCCAGCCGCCGGAGAAGGACGAAACGACCGTCCATTACAGCCCGTCGCATGGTCGCTTCCTTGCAGGGGAACTGACGGATGGTGCTGGGGAGACGTACCGGCTTGTAAAAGATTTCCGCAAGTTGAACGAGTTCACTGACGACGAATGGCGGGAAGCGCTCGACCAATTGGACATTGCTTATACGGAAGGCAATGTTCAGCTCGTTGTCCAAGCAATCACGGCAGTGAACGAGTTGGAACAGAATTCTGTTCCCTGTATTGAATTCCGCCTCCACCAAACTGCCGACAATAGTCTTTATGCGCGCGTATGGAACACGATGACGGGCGAGTGGGATGAAACGCTTGAAAATGAGATTATGGAAAAAGAGTTAGCGGAGTGGCGGGAGAATTATTTAGATAAATAAACGACACCGATGGAACAAATAAATTTTGTTTTCCATCGGTGTTTTTTCGTCAAAAAAATTAGAGTTGTCGCAGTCGATAGATAAATACGTTCATTTTCAAGTTGAAGGAGACCAGCACACGGTGAATAATCACAGTTGCTCTTTTTGCTAACAGTGAATGAGGAAAAATTGACGCTCTTCGATCCGAGACATAGGAGTTTTTGTATCTCCAATAAAAAAGAAAAGGTGTTTAGTTATGAATGTTCCGATATTTCTATTGACTTCGTTTGACTCTTGTATTAATCTGTAAATGCATTACAAATAAATGTTACTCCGTTTATTATTTGTAATATGAAGGCGTTTTTATAATACCGACTATGCGAAAAGGAGGAAAAGTTATGTACAATCCAGAGGTTGAAACAGCATCACGGACTCAAATGGAAGAGTGGCAGTTAACCTATCTTAAAGGAACAGTAAAAAGGGTATATGATAATGTTGATTTTTATAAGAAAAAGTTTGATGAGCTTGGTATTAGGCCTGAGGATATCCAAACCATGGATGATATTGTGAAACTGCCATTTACAATCAAGAAAGATTTTCGAGATACATATCCGTATGGATTATTCGCTGAGCCGATTGAAAATATAACTCGAATTCACGGTTCATCTGGGACAAGTGGGAAACCGACAATTGTTGGTTACACTAAAAATGATCTGAAGAATTGGGGAAGCATTGTTGCAAGAGCAATTGTGACAGCAGGAGGAAGGAAAACAGATGTATTTCAAAACGCATATGGTTATGGATTATTTACAGGTGGTTTAGGGCTTCACCAAGGTGCTGAAGAACTTGGCGTTGCAACGGTTCCAATTTCCGGAGGAAATACAGAACGGCAAATTACACTGATTAATGATCTGAAGCCTAGGGGGATTTGTGGGACGCCTTCTTACATTTTAAGCATCATTGAAAAGATGGAGGAAATGGGGATTGATCCACATGAGACCAACCTGGAATATGGTATTTTCGGAGCGGAAGCCTGGTCGGAAGAAATGCGTATTACGCTCGAAAAGAGACTGAATATTAAAGCGATTGATATTTATGGATTAAGTGAAATTATGGGACCCGGCGTAGCAATTGAGTGTCCAGAACAGGACGGTCTTCATATAGCAGAAGATCATTTTTATGTAGAAGTAATCGATGTAGATACGCTTCAGCCCGTTGCAGATGGAGAAATTGGGGAACTTGTTTTTACTAGCCTTCAAAAGGAAGCGCTTCCAATTATCCGCTATCGTACGGGAGATCTTGCTTCTATCACTCATGAGAAATGTAAATGTGGAAGAACTACGACGAGAATGTCGCGTGTAAAAGGCCGAACGGACGACATGATTATCATACGAGGCGTAAATGTTTTTCCTTCGGAAATGGAAAGAGAACTTCTCCAAATCAAAGGGCTCACGCCAGTGTATCAAATCCATTTAATTAGAAAAGGCGCAATGGATGCTATAGAGCTGCATGTTGAGTGTGAAAAGGCTCTTTATAATGAAGTATGCGAAGATTTGAACCACGAAACAATTACCCAGTTAAAAAGTAAGATAAAACGCCACATGAAATCTACTTGTCTCATATCTGTCGATGTTATTGTGAACCCGCCAAAAACGATTCCTCGTTCGGAAGGTAAGGCTATCCGAGTTGTCGATAAACGGGAGAACAGCCCAATCGGTGTATAACTAGCGATTCGGAAAAGGGGTGTATGTTATGGGGGACCTTTTACAGTTTACGTTAACTGGGCTGACAATTGGCAGTATTTATGCCATTGTCGCCCTCGGTTTCGTGACTATTTATAGTGTGACAAAGGTTATTAATCTAGCTCAAGGAGAATTTGTAATGTTGGGCGGTTTGACAATGTATTCTTTATCGTCTGCCGGAATGCCTTACTTACTGGCATTTATTCTCACTATTATCTTTGTTTTAATAGTAGGTTGGGTAATGGAGTTTGTTCTAATTAGAAGGGCAAAAGGAGCAACTCCTATCAGTCTAATTATCTTAACAATTGGAACGGCCATATTTATCCGTGGAATTGCAAGTGTTGTATGGGGGAAAGATCAATTACGAGTTGCCCCGTTCACAGAAAATAAACCGGTCAGTATTGTAGGAGCTACAATTACACCACAAGCTATTTGGGTTATCTTAATCATGCTTTTAATAGTCTTGCTCCTTTATCTACTACTAGATAAAACAATGGTTGGTAAAGCGTTTCATGCTTCCTCAGTGAATCCTTTAGCAGCGCGACTGATGGGAATTAGTCCGAAAAAAATGTCGTCTCTTTCATTTACATTGAGTGCAGCACTCGGCGCATTGGCAGGTCTTGCTATCGCTCCGATTATGTTCCCATCTTATGATATAGGTACAATGCTAGGAATTAAAGGCTTCTCGGCAGCGATTTTAGGAGGTCTTGGAAGTGCCCCAGGAGCGGTTATTGGTGGATTGTTAATTGGCTTATTGGAATCACTAGGCGCTGGTTACATCAGTTCAGGGATGAAAGATGCGATAACGTTTTCGGCAATACTTTTAATTTTACTAATTCGTCCTAGTGGTATTTTAGGTGAAAAAAATGTTGGAAAAGGAGGATTGTGATGAAGTTGCACGGGGTTCAACAAACAAAATGGATGGGCGTGCTTATTTTTGCTTTAACAATCCTTGGATTCCCATTTGTTGTCACGCAGTCCTTCTACTTAACGCAAGCAACATTCGCAGGCATTTACGCTATTATTGCAATTGGACTTGGATTATTGATGGGATATGCAGGACAAATATCACTTGGACAGGCTGCCTTTTACGGCGTAGGCGCTTATACAACGTCTGTATTAACAGCAACAATGGGATGGAGTCCGTGGATAAGCCTTCCATTCGCTCTTCTGATCCCTGGATTGCTAGCTTTTATTATGGGTTATACCATGTCACGGTTAAGTGGCTACTATCTTGCAATGGCAACACTTTCATTGGGAATAATCGTGCATACGTTGTTGGTAGAATGGCGTGGTGTTACAAAAGGCGCTTCAGGTTTTTATGGGATCCCCCAACTTAATTTATTTGGTTACACGGTTAATCAAGGAATTCCCTATTATTATCTCGTTTGGTTCTTCGTCATCATCGTCTTGATTCTCTCTTTAAATATTGTTCATTCGCGAGTAGGAAGGGCACTTCGTTCAATACATGACAGTGAAATTGCTTCAAGCTCGATGGGTGTGAATACAGGGAAATATAAAATGCAAGTCTTTATTTTAAGTGCCATGTTTGCCGGATTAGCTGGATGGCTGTTTGCACATATGAGTTACAGTATTTCTCCATCAGCATTTACATTCGATGCTTCCATTCTTTTTTTGGCAATGGTTGTGCTGGGCGGAAGTGGCAGTGTGTGGGGAGCGTTAATTGGAACAATATTAATTCGAATTGTAGGCATTATTGTCCATATGCTTGGTGAACAGTTTCCATTCATTACGAGTGACTTTGAACATGTCATTTACGGTTTGATATTAATGCTTGTTGTCATCTTTGTCCCGCGCGGTTTGTTCCCTACTGTTGCTGACTGGATTCAATCTACATTGTCGAAAAAATCGAATGAAAAGCCGGGGATAAAACTAAGAGCAAAAAGGGAAGTTTCATGAAAGTGAGGCGATTTGTTTGTTAAAGGTTGACACTATTACAAAAAAGTTTGGTGGCGTCGTTGCAAATAACGAGGTGTCGTTTACGGTTGAAGAAGGACAAATCGTTGGTCTGATCGGCCCGAACGGTGCGGGGAAAAGTACAATGTTTAATATGATTTCTTCAATTTTTCCACCCACTACTGGAAGTATTACTTTTTTGGGAAACAGAATCGACAAGCTTCCTGCATTCCAAGTTGCACCATTAGGAATTTCGCGTACCTTTCAAAACATACAGGTATTTAAAAATATGACAGTCATCGAAAATGTGATGGTTGGTCAGCATATGCAAACGAAAACAAATATTTTTGGGACTATGCGGCTTCTTCTTGGATCAAGGAGTGAGGAGAAGAATGTATATGACATAGCAATGCGTTATTTGGAGTTTTTTGGTCTTGATGACCTTTATGACCAAAAGGCGGCTAGCTTATCACTCGGAAAGTTACGTCTGCTTGAATTCGCAAGAGCGTTCGCGACAAAGCCGAAGTTATTACTACTTGATGAAATCGCAGCTGGTCTGAATCACAAAGAAACACAAGAAATGAGCGAGTTGATTAAAAAAGTGCGTGATACTGGAGTAACAGTATTAGTTGTCGAGCATGATATGAATCTTGTTATGAGTATTTGTGAGAAGATTATTGTTTTGGATCAGGGGACGAAAATAGCCGAGGGAACGCCTAAAGAAATTCAAGAAAATGAAACGGTTATCTCTGCCTACTTAGGAGCTGATATAGATGAAGATAAGGAGGTGGAGGTGGCAATATGAGTAAAGGTAATTTAATGGACGTAATTGATTTATCGGTTAGTTATGGGCCTATCCAAGCATTAAATGGGATTTCTTTATCTGTTAGTAAAGGGGAAATTGTTGCATTGCTTGGGGCAAACGGTGCCGGTAAAACGACATTATTGCAAACGATTTCAGGGCTCATTAAGCCAACTGGTGGAAGAATAGAGTATCAGGGGACTGACATTACTGGAATGGAAGCAGAAAAAATCGTCGAAAGACATCTTGTGCATGTTCCAGAACATCGGCAAGTATTTTCAACGATGACCGTTATAGATAATTTATATCTAGGTGCCTATCATCATCGTAAGAAGACAAAATTGAAAAATATTGACAGAAATATCGAGAGGGTTTTTGAATTATTCCCAATACTAAGAGATAGGAAAGACCAACTAGGCGGAACGATGTCAGGTGGGCAGCAGCAGATGCTTGCTATAGCGAGGGGGGTCATGTCGGAGCCTGAATTACTTCTTCTAGATGAGCCTACTTTAGGATTGGCCCCACTTATTGCGAAAGATGTACTTGAACTTGTACGAGATTTACGAGCAGAATTCGGCACGACAGTATTGTTAATCGAACAGAATGTTACGGCCTCGTTAAAAATTGCCGACCGTGGTTATGTAATTTCACACGGAGAGATTGTCAAAAGTGGGAACTCTAATGCATTGTTAAATGATCCTGATGTAAAAGAAGCATACCTAGGTCACACAGTAAACTAAAATGGGGGATTAAAATGAAGAAATTATTAGTAACATTATTATTGGCTATGATGACTGCATTGGTTCTTGCAGCATGTAGCGATGACTCAGGCAAAGACAAAGAAGAAAGCTCTGGCAACGTAAGTGAGTATAAAATCGGAGCTATTTACTCAAAAACTGGACCGAATAGCCCGCTTGGCGAGCCAGAATGGAATGCGACTAAGTTAATTGAAGACAAGATTAATAGTGAAGGCGGTATTAATGGGGTTCCCATTAAAATTATTTTAGCCGACGATGAATCAAGCCAAGAAAAAGCAACACAGGAAGCGAACCGTTTGATCAATGATGAGAAGGTTCTTGTAATTTTGGGGTCATCAGGCAGTGGAGAGAGCCTAGCGATTAAAGGGATTGCGATGCAACAACAAGTGCCAATGATCTCAGCGGCAGCGAGTACACATGTCGTAGAGCCTGTTGAAGATGCAAAATGGGTATTTAAAACACCGCAGTCAGATAGACATGCAGTTGAACGTGTTTTCATTTACTTGAACGAGCAAAAAATCAGTAAAATTGGGGTTATTAGTGACTCTAACGCGTTTGGTTCAAGTGGAGTTGAACAGATGGAAGCACTAGCAGGCGAATACAACATTGACCTTGTAGCAAAAGAAAGTTACAACACACAAGATCCGGATATGAGTGCGCAACTTACAAAAATCAACAGCGCAAAAGCCGAAGCAATTATTGTATGGGGTACCAATCCGGGTCCAGCAGTAGTCGCAAAAAATACGCGTGATTTGGGTATTGATCTACCGATTATCGGAAGTCACGGAATTGCAAATCAAAACTTTATTACATTGGCTGAAGATGCAGCAGAGGGTGTTGTTATTCCAACAGGTAAGCTACTCTTCCCGGACCAGATTGCAGAGGATGATATCCAATTTGACGTTATTTCATCTTTCTATAAAGATTACACAGATAAGTACAGCAGTGAGCCAACAAACTTCGGTTCTTACGGCTATGATAACTTGATGCTTGTAATCGATGCACTGAAGAACGGAGCTACTGATCGCGAATCGATTCGTGAGTATTTGGAAAATGACGTTACAGACTGGGTTGGCACAACAGGTGTCTTCAACTTTACTGATAAAGACCATAACGGTTTAACCGCGGATAGCTTGGTAATGGCTGTTGTCAAAGATGGTAAATGGATGTTACTTAAATAATGTAGAAATAGGATACAACTATAATCTGTGAAGATATCTTCCGCATAGAAAAACACCCCCTGAATCAGTCAACTAAACTGATGTAGGGGGCTTTTTTTATCCTTGTGATTTGTAATTAAGTGCTTTAAGAAACAACATTCAAATACCTAGTAAAGATTCCCACGAATGACAACCCGTACCTCTTTTTTACTTACTCTTCAATTGGAATGAAGTACTCTTTTTTTCGATAAACCATTGCTTGCATTGTTGCAATGAGCTCTCTTTCATTGCTTACTTCGATATTATACCAGCCAAGGCGATGGTTACGTTTATCTTCACGTGCGACAGCGGTTATTTTTTCGCCGGGAAATGCTGCCGACATAAAATTCATTGTCGTTGTAACTCCAACTGCAGTTTTTCCGTATGAGTTACTTGCAACAGCGAAAACGTAATCTGCTAATGAAAATAGTATTGCGCCGTGAACCGTATTGTGTGCGTTCACCATATTCTCGGTAGGAACTAATTCGGCTGTAGCCGTACCAGGTCCGAAATTCAGTAGCTTCATGCCGATAAACTGCGCATATGGCTCTGTCTCCATAATGGCACGAATTTCATCATAGTGTTCTTCATGGACAGTAAAATCGTCAATGTGTTTTTTCATTTTCCCACACCTTTCATCATTATTAGTTTTTTGAAAAGTAACTAACCATAGCATCCTTTCTATTCTATTAATTTAATATCATGAAACATAAATAGAACGACAGACAAAATTGAGACATATGGCTAGTGTGAAAATAATACTATATATAAGTGGAAAGGTAAATAATACTACATAAATAAACTAAAAACCCTTAATAACGAGAGTTTTCAGTCATTACCGTTGACATAGAATCGATTTTGTATTAAAGTATTTTATATAACAAATAATCTTCGTTTCGTTTGAAACTAGTTATACTTGTCCTGACACACAGCGCGGGGATATCTGCCGGTACACTGGCAAGTGAAATCAGTTAATCGGAAAAAGGAGTGTAGTTAATGAGTAATGATCAAAAAGTCTTTGATGTGACAATTATCGGCGGAGGTCCTGTTGGATTATTTACTGCATTTTACGCCGGGATGAGAAAAATGTCTGTGAACATTATTGAAAGTCTGCCACAACTTGGCGGTCAGCTCTCTGCTTTATATCCTGAAAAGTTTATTTACGATATCGCTGGGTTTACGAAAATCAGTGGTCAGGAACTCGTCGATAATTTGATCAATCAGATGTCTCAATTCGAACCGACGATCACACTTGAACAGGACGTTCAGCAAGTAGAGAAACAAGAGGATGGCATTTTTAAACTGACAACAAATCGCACAACTCACTTTTCAAGGACCATTATTATTACTGCAGGCAATGGCGCATTTCAGCCGAAAAAACTTAACCTTGAATCAGCGGAGAAATACGAAGGGAAGAACTTGCATTACTTCATAAAGGATGTAAATCAGTTTGCAGGTAAAAATGTAAAAATATTCGGTGGAGGTGATTCGGCTGTTGATTGGTCATTGATGCTTGAACCAATCGCTGAAAAAGTGACACTTGTACATAGACGGGATAAATTCCGTGCTCATGAGGCAAGTGTAGACAACTTAATGAACTCATCCGTTGAAATCAAGACTCCGTTCGTGCCTATTGATTTTATTGGTGGCGATAACTTAGAACAAATTGTTCTTGAACAAGTGAAGGGCGATCAACAAGAAGTGGTTGATGTTGATGATGTTATCGTCAACTACGGATTCGTTTCTTCGCTTGGCCCAATCAGCGAGTGGGGCCTTCATATTGTGAAAAATAGTATCGTCGTCAACTCAAAAATGGAGACGAATATAGAGGGCATTTACGCTGCCGGTGATATTTGCACATATGAAGGGAAAGTGAAGTTAATTGCAAGTGGTTTTGGGGAGGCTCCGACAGCAGTCAGTAATGCGAAGGTTTACATCGATCCAACAGCGAAAGTACAAGCGATTCACAGTACAACGCTTATGGAACAAGCAGAGAACAAGAAAGTGAAAGTCGGTCAATAAATGATAAGTGGGTTGCGAAAAGTAAAAGGAGGGACGAACGAATGGCAAAATACACGATTGTTGATCAGGAAACATGTATTGCCTGCGGAGCGTGTGGGGCGAGTGCGCCTGACATTTTTGATTATAACGATGAAGGATTTGCATTTGTGCTTTTAGATAATAATCAAGGAAGTTGTGAGGTAGATGAAGATCTATACGATGACCTAGAAGATGCAGTAGAAGGCTGCCCTACCGATTCAATTAAAGTTTCGCAACACCCAATTGTTCTTGAGGAAGCATAAGAGACTAAATTTATTAAATTCTAAATTTTACTTGCGGAAATAGAAGTTAGACTTGTCGGAATACATTTGCTTTTGATGAACCAATGCACTATACTGACTTTATATATAACAATATAACTGGTTACCGTAATAATGCTGTTATAAAGAGCGGATAGGTTACATACCTTCAACAAAGGAGGATTTAAAATGTCGATTTTACAAAATACTGCTGATGAGGAACAGTTAGCACACTTTATGAAACGTATTGAGGCAGGGGATAAGATTGAAGCGGATGATTGGATGCCTGAAGAATACAGACTAACATTGATTAAACTTATTTCAATGCATGGGATTAGCGAGATAATGGGAGCACTTCCCGAGAAAGAGTGGGTACCGAAAGCCCCGTCTCTTCATCGAAAACTTGGCATTATGGCAAAAGTGCAGGACGAAATGGGTCATGGTCAGCTGCTGCTTCGAGTTGCGGAGGACTTACTAGCGCCATATGGAAAAAATCGTGGAGATTTAATGCAGGATTTATTTAATGGGGATCTGAAATTTCATAACGTGTTCCATATGGAAACCAAAACATGGGCGGATGCTGGACTCATAGGCTGGCTTGTTGATGGAGCAGCTATTATTACACAGACAGATATGCTTGGGGCTTCGTATGGACCTTATGCAAGGGCGTTGCAGCGCATCTGTGCCGAAGAAGTATTTCATGCACAACATGGAGAGTCAATCATCATGGCGTTAGCGGAAGGCACGGATGAACAAAAGGCAATGATTCAAGAAGCTCTTGATCGCTGGTGGGAAGCATTACTAATGTTTTTTGGTCCGGCAAGCAAAGAAACAACGGGTTCATCGAAGCAAGACTTAACGATTAAATATAAAATCCGTACGAAAACAAATGAAGATTTCAGACAAATGTTTTTTGACAAATACATTCCACGTATCTTATCGCTTGGATTAACAATTCCGGATCCGACTTTCCGTTACGATAAAGAAAGTGGATTATGGTCGTACAAACAACCAGATTGGGAAGAGTTTAAGAGAATTATTAAAAATAAAGGACCACGTTCACAAGCACGCCTGAACTTACGCCGGTCTTCATATGAAAATAATGCATGGGTGCGTGATGCACTTAGTGCGACAGTAGATTAAAGAAAGGAGTCAGAAAAAATGGCCGAAGTGAAAACATTTTATCAAGAATATGAAGTTTTTAGCAAACGGACGCCGAGCTCGGCATTCCAGCACCAATTCAGCTTACTGGCTCCAAACGAAGAAATGGCTCTCGTTTTGGCACAGGAAAATTTCATGCGCCGCGAACCGGTTGCTGATATTTGGATCGTGAATCGAAAGCACATTAGAAAGATGGATGCAGAAGAGAAATTGACGCTTGGTAGACTTGACAATAAAGATTATCGTACAACGAAAGGCTATGGATACCTAAAGAAAAAGTGGCGTCACTATGAACAGGAAATCTTGGATGAAAAAGAAATCTTGTCATGGGGAGGTAAACGGAAATGAGCGAAATCGAAAATGTACTGACCGCGGAACACAATGAAGCAATCATAAGCTTGTTATTCCAATTAGCGGATGATGATTTCTTGTATGCTTATCGGGGATCTGAGTGGCTCGGACTCGCTCCTCACATTGAGGAAGATGTCGCTTCTTCTTCAATTAGCCAAGACAGTATGGGGCATGCAGCTATGTACTACAAACTTCTTGAAGATTTAGGGGTGGGGAAGGCTGATGATCTGGCCCATAAGCGCCCGGCAAATGAGAGAAGAAACAGCGTTTTAACAGAGCGAGTAAACGGTGAAGGCTATTATATGGAAACACCAAACTATGACTGGGCATATCAAGTTGTTAGAAGTTATTTTTACACGCAAGCAAAAAAAGTTAAAGTCGATTCGTTAGTCCAAAGCTCGTATAGACCAGTTGCTGAAGCTGCAGTAAAAGTGAAAATGGAGCTTTATTATCACAGGTTGCATTGGGAAACTTGGTTTAAACAATTATTGAGTTCTACCGATGTCGCAAAACAGAAAATGAATGAAGCAATTGCTCACGTTATGAATGACTTTGGAGATGTATTCTCTCTTGGAAATCAAAAACAAGCAATTGAAAAATATAAACTGATAGACAGTGAGGAAAAATTGAAAGAAAACTGGATAGCTAGCATCAAACCAGTGTTTGTTGCTCTACAAATGGATGTACCGACGATTCCGGCAAATCCTACGAATAACGGACGGAATGGCGAACATACAGTAGATTTGGACGAAGCACTGCAGACACTATCAGAAGTTTACAAGTTAGATCCGGTGGCTTCCTGGTGACTGAAAGAGAAAAGAGGTGAATGGTATGGCTACATCTGAAAAAGTTTCCACTGAGCGAGTATTTGAAGTACTTATGAGTGTGAAAGACCCAGAAATTGATTCGGTAAGCATTATTGACCTTGGTATGGTTGAAGAAGTCACCACCTCGGGGAATAACGTAAAAGTTGTTCTACTTCCGACTTTCTTAGGATGCCCGGCATTAGAGATTATTAAAAAGAATACGATTGATGCCATAAAAAAACTACCAGAAGTGGAAGAAGTCGAAGTCGAATTCGTCTTTCATCCGCCGTGGACGTCAGATCGTATTACAGAAGCAGGGCATGTCAATCTGCGGGCGTTTGGAATAGCTCCACCCCCCCGACATTTTGAAGAAGACGGCTCGTGGCATGTGGATTGTGCCTATTGTGGATCCACATATGTGACAATGGAAAACATTTTCGGCCCGACTGCGTGCAGAAGCATTTTGTATTGTAAGAGCTGTAAAAATGTATTTGAGGCAATGAAACCTGTTTCAACACTAATGTAAAGTGAGGAGAATTGTAAATGGCTAAATTAATCGCACTGTACAAACACCCTGAAAACAAAGAGGAATTTGATAATCATTACTTCAACGTTCATGCGCCGATTACAGCGAAAATTCCAGGGCTTCGTGAAATGAAAGTGACGAAAATCACTGGGTCTCCGATGGGAGGAGACGGTAAATACTACCTTATGTGCGAGATGTATTATGACAGTTTGGAAGACTTGCAGCAGGGATTACGATCACCTGAAGGAAAAGCGTCCGGAAAGGACTTGATGGGGTTTGCAGGGAATCTTGTTACATTAATGATTGGTGAGGATGCATAATGACCGGTTTCGAATTTATCGAAACTTCCATAGAGGGAAACGGCGTAGCGGTCATATACCTGAATCGCCCTCGTCAGTTAAACTCATTGAATCGAAAGATGGTCAGTGAAATCGTTGCAGCAATGGAAGAATATGATCGTGATGAAACTGTTCGAGTCATCGTGCTTACAGGCCATGGCCGTGCTTTTTCAGCGGGAGCTGATATTGATGAAATGGCAAGTGACGACCCGATCAGCCTTGAACTATTGAATCAATTTGCGGATTGGGACCGTTTAGCTCTTATTAAAAAACCAATAATCGGTGCAGTAAAAGGGTTTGTTTTTGGCGGAGGGTTCGAGCTTGCTCTATGTTGTGACCTATTAATCTCAGCTAGCGGAACAGAGTTTTCATTTCCGGAAGTAGGTCTGGGCGTCATGCCAGGTGCAGGAGGTACCCAGCGGTTGACGAAACTTGCAGGCCGAACGAAAGCGATTGAATGGCTATGGACCGGGGAGAGGGTTTCTGCTGAAACGGCCCTTAAACATGGAGTCATAAACAAAATCGTTGCACCTGAACTACTAATGGAGGAAACACTAAAGTTCGCTAATCGGCTCGCAAAACAACCTCCACTATCGTTGCGCCTCATCAAGGATTCGGTAAATAAAGCAGTGGATTATCCATTGTATGAAGGAATGCAATATGAACGGAAGAATTTCTATCTACTATTCGCTTCGCAGGATCAAAAAGAAGGTATGAACGCTTTTGTGGAAAAAAGAAGACCCGATTATCAGGGGAAGTAAGGAGGTTGTTCAATGTTTGAGACGATCCGCTATGAAGTTAAAGAAGGAATTGCATGGCTTTATTTACATCGCCCCGACAAATTGAATGCTTTTATCGCACAGATGAACCGAGAAGTGAAAGATGCAGTCAAATCCGCTTCCAATGATGATGAAGTTCGTTGCATTGTCATAACGGGTGAAGGAAGGGCATTTTGTTCCGGACAGGATTTATCAGAGGTCGATGAGAACATGGATCATGGTCAAGTGTTACGAGACCATTACGGTCCGATGATAAAGCAACTAAGAGATTGTGAAAAACCGATTATTGCAGCTGTAAATGGCGTTGCTGCTGGAGCTGGTTTTAGCCTTGCACTTGCGTGTGACTTCAGACTTATTTCCGAACGCGCCAGTTTTGTAAACGCTTTCGTACATGTCGGTCTTATTCCGGATTCCGGTAATCTCTATTACCTGACAAAACTTGTAGGGCATGCCAAAGCAACGGAACTAGCCATGTTAGGAGAGAAAGTACCAGCTGCTGAGGCAGTGGAAATGGGCCTTGCGAACCGATTGATTCCAGTAGATACATGGGAAGAAGATGTTACCGCATTCGCAGCACGACTTGCAGCTTTGCCAACGAAAGCAATTGGGTTGATCAAACGTTCCTTGAAGGCAACATCTTCACTCTCTTTTGAAGACTATCTTGAACAAGAAGCCCAAGGACAGCGGATAGCGGGTCTAACAAAGGATCATCGTGAAGGCGTTAACGCATTTATGCAAAAAAGACAACCTGTCTACTCAGGACAATAGGAGGAGTAATTCAATGACAACAATTCAAGAAGGAACAACAGAGCGAGAAGCAATGAAGCGTGACTACTACAAACTATTCATTAACGGTGAACAAGTAGATAGCAGCAGTGGGGAGCGCACAAAGATTTACAATCCTGCGACTGGTGAACTACTGGCCGAAGTAGCAAAAGCGACGAAAGAAGACGCTGAAAAAGCTGTTCGGGCTGCAAGAGATTCATTTGATAACGGGAAGTGGAAAATAACTCCTGCAGGACGTCGTGCCCGTGTATTAAACAAAATTGCGGAAATTATGGGCTCGCGATTTACTGAACTTGTGGAATTGGAAATTTTAAACACAGGAAAATCACTTGCAGCTGCTAAAGGGCAGATTGCACAGGCAATTGAAGACTTTGAATTTTATGCGGGCGCTATCGTTGGACACGGTGGATCTGTAAACAACGTACCTGGACAATTCCATAACTACACAGAAAAAGAACCACTTGGTGTGTGCGCGCAAATTATTCCGTGGAACTATCCACTTATGATGGCTGCTTGGAAGATTGCGCCGGCTATTGCTGCAGGATGCTCGGTCGTTATTAAGCCGGCTTCACTAACGCCACTTACAGCTATTGTTCTTGGAGAAATTTGTCATGAAGCAGGCGTACCAGCGGGCGTTGTTAACATTGTACCTGGATCTGGTTCCGAGATTGGTAACTACTTGGTGGAACATGAACTAGTAAATAAAGTTGCGTTTACAGGTTCTACACCAATTGGAAAAGACATTATGGCAAGAGCAGCAGGAACAGTAAAACGCGTAACACTGGAACTTGGCGGGAAATCACCAAGCCTTGTGTTTGAGGATGCAGATATTGATGCGGCGGTCGATGGTTCACTCTATGGTGCATTTAATAACACGGGTCAATCTTGTGATGCGCGTTCACGTATCTATATTCATGAAAATGTGTACGACGAGTTCGTGGAGAAGTTTATTGCAAAAACAGAAAAACTTGTCCTTGGGAATCCATTTGATAAGGGAACACATATAGGTGCGGTTATCGATCAAAACCAGTTGGACACAGTGAAAATGTATGTTCAGTCTGCAATCGATGAAGGCGCTGAAGTCCTCACGGGTGGTAAGGAATTGAAACCAGAAGGCTTCGAAAACGGATTTTGGTATGCCCCGACAATAATCGGAAACGTAACACAAGACATGAAAGTTGTTCGTGAAGAAATCTTTGGTCCTGTTGTCGTCGTTTCGAAGTTTAAAGACGAAAAAGAGGCAATTGCATTAGCGAATGATACGGATTTCGGTCTAGCTTCTTCTGTTTGGTCAACAAATACTGCAACTACAAAACGTGTTGCAAACCAAATTCAAGCGGGAATCGTTATGATCAATACGCCGTTCTCAGCATTCCCAGGCACGCCATTTGGTGGCTATAAACAATCCGGATTTGGCCGTGAGCTGTCAATCGGATCGCTTGACCTTTACACTGAAACGAAAAGCATCATGTCGTACTTTGGCAGCCGTCCAGTAAATCCATTTGGGCTATAAGAAAAGCGCAAGGCGCCGTCTAGCCCAGACTGGCATAAGTGTAAAGGAAGGCAGTCTAAGATCGCGACGTCCTAGAGGAAGGCGACCTAAGTTCGCGACATCGTGTCGCACCGGTCGCATGACTCGCATCCTGCGAGCCTTAACGACTGCATACCTGCCTCCTTGCAGGCACGAGGAGACGTGTAACTCAGCCACCACAGCAAAACGACTTTCAGGGATCACAGCCTAAGTACGCCGCGTCCTGCGGCAACGGCTGTATGACTCACATCCTGTGAGCCTCCGAGGGGCTGGCGCCTGGAGCTAGACAAAAGAAAAGCGTAAGTACATGAGGTCTCGACACTCTTCAAGGTTAAAGAATTATATCTATTAGTAAAAATGACGGACAGGGAAGTATGATTTCCTGTCCGTATTCTTTCATCATAACAAGGGGGGATACTGATGATTAATCGTATAGTTGTGGTCGGTTCCGGCGTGATGGGTAGAGGGATTGCCTATGTCGGTGCCCTTGGTGGGTACTCAGTTACATTAGTCGATATTAATGAAACTGCACTTCAAAATGCAAAGAATGAAATTGAAGTTATTTTTGAAAAAGGAATGAAGTATGGAAAAATCTCGGCGGACACAGCTGAGCATGCACGCCAAAAACTAAACTACGATAATAGTCTAGCAAAAGTAGCAGGAAACGCTGATTTAATTATTGAAGCCGTACCTGAATTAGCATCCATTAAAAAACAAGTGTTTGAAGAAATGGAAGAACACGCTTCGAAAGAGTGTTATTTTGCAACGAATACATCTACGATGAGTCCGACAGAGATTGCCTCATTTGGTAAACGTCCAGAAAAAACAATTGCTATGCACTTTTTTAATCCGGTACATAAAATGCCGCTTGTCGAAATTGTTCGGGGGTTGGAAACAAGTGATGAGACGGCAGAAATAATTAGAGAAGTGGCCGTGAATATGGGGAAAGAAACGGTCGTCATTAATGAATTTCCAGGGTTCGTTACAAGCCGGATTAGCGCACTTGTTGGCAACGAGGCATTTTACATGCTGCAAGAAGGGCTTGGAACACCAGAAGAAATTGATAAAGCGATTAAGCTTGGGTTGAATTACCCGATGGGCCCGTTTGAACTCGTGGATTTGGTCGGACTTGATGCACGTCTGAATAACTTAAAATATTTACACGAAAAGCTTGGAGAGAAATATCGCCCTGCGCCTCTTTTGGAGCAATATGTAAAAGCTGGCCGCCTTGGTCGGAAAAGCGGTAAAGGCGTATACGATTATACACTTGGAAAAGAGTTGGTTCCCAAATGAGAGAAGTAGTCATAGTAGATGCTGTCCGTACACCAATTGGAAGATATAATGGGGCGTTAAAAGACGTACGTCCAGATGATCTAGGAGCGGTCGTTATAAGAGCACTTGTCGAAAGGAATTCCGACTTGCCCCTAGAGAAAATCGAAGAAGTTGTCCTCGGAAATGCTAATCAGGCTGGGGAAGATAACCGAAATGTAGCTCGAATGTCCGGCTTATTAGCGGGTCTTCCTGTCGAAGTGGCGGGTACGACGATTAACCGTCTTTGTGGTTCGGGGCTTGACGCTGTTATGTACGCTGCAAGAGCAATCGCAGTTGGTGATGGTGATATTTACATTGCGGGCGGAACGGAAAGCATGACGCGTGCACCTCTTGTCATGGCAAAGCCTGATAAAGCATTTCCGCGTGGCAATATGGAATTACAAGATACAACAATCGGCTGGCGCTTTACGAATAATAAGCTGAAAGAAATGTATGGTGTAGATACGATGCCACAGACAGCTGAAAACGTCGCGCAACGGTATACGATAACACGAGAAAGTCAGGATTTATTTGCTTATGAAAGCCAGCAACGTGCAAAAAAAGCAATAGAAGAAAATCGTTTTGCTGAAGAAATCGTCCCGGTTGTCTATAAAGACAGGAAAGGGAACGAAATCACTGTGGATCAGGATGAACATCCACGACCAGATACAACGCTTGAAAAGCTTGGTAAACTGAAACCGATATTTGAAGGTGGCACCGTTACTGCAGGCAACGCCTCAGGTGTCAATGATGGCGCGTCCGCTTTGCTTCTAATGAGTGCCGAGAAAGCGAAAGAACTGAATTTTACCCCCCTTGCGAAATATGTTGTTGGGGCAACAGCAGGACTCGAACCCGCTGTAATGGGACTTGGACCAATTTATGCCTCAAGAAAAGCACTTGAACGAGCAGGTCTATCTACAAATGACATTGGACTTGTTGAATTGAATGAAGCTTTTGCTTCTCAAGCGCTTGAGTGTATACGCCAGTTAGAATTAGACGATAAAAAAGTAAACGTCAATGGTGGAGC
This sequence comes from Sporosarcina pasadenensis, assembly GCF_047228845.1. Taxonomy (NCBI): domain Bacteria; kingdom Bacillati; phylum Bacillota; class Bacilli; order Caryophanales; family Caryophanaceae; genus Sporosarcina; species Sporosarcina pasadenensis. The sequence goes on along the minus strand of NZ_JBFEGM010000005.1, from coordinate 18,287 downwards.
AATCGCTTTTGGGCATCCTTTGGGGGCGAGCGGTGCACGAATTCTAACAACCCTACTCTATGAAATGAAAAAACAGGATGTTAAATATGGACTAGCAACAATGTGTATTGGGGTAGGTCAGGGTATTGCAGCAATAATTGAGAATGTAACGGAATAATTTGTTGAATAAAGCTGTCCTTCAAGGGTCGGTGGCATCTTGAAAAGAAAAGGATGAGCCACGGCACGAGTTGGGCAGTTTTTTGTTTATACTTCTAATGGTGACTTTGGCAATTTCCGTTGATTGGAGAGGAAGGCGGCGACTCCTACGAAAGCCGTCACGAAGAACGACTTTTGCGAGCAAAAGCGTAGCGTTAGGAGCAATGTTTTGTGCGACCCTAAGGGAGCAGGATGCCTTAATTTCTGCAAAGTGCGCAGAAATACGGCAAATCGAACCCTTCGCTGTTCGATTGGCTCACGGACCGCCCGCGGAAAGCGTCCGCCTGGAGCGGAAATCAACAGTATTACCCAAACCCTATTTATAAAGGAGAGTAAAAATGACGTCTATCTTATATAAGAAAGAAAACAACATTGCATATGTAACGATTAACCGTGAAGAAGCATTGAATTGCTTTAATTACGAAGCACTTCATCAGCTTCAGCAGGTGATCGATTCGATTTCGCTTGATCAAGAGGTAAGAGCGGTCATTATAACAGGTGCAGGAGATAAAGCATTTAGTGCAGGTGCTGACCTAAAAGAACGGAAGACACTGAATGAAACAGAGGTTAGGAGAAATGTCAAAGCGATTAGAGATGCGTTCAACAGTATCGCAAGTCTGCCACAACCGACAATTGCAGCAGTGAACGGCTATGCATTAGGCGGTGGTTTTGAACTGATGATTGCTTGTGACTTTTCAATTGCAGTAGAGGGTGCGGTAATGGGACTAACGGAGACCAGCTGGGCTATTATTCCAGGCGCAGGTGGGACGCAACGTCTTCCAAGACTTGTGGGGGAAATGAAAGCGAAAGAACTAATTTTCACAGCAAGAAAAATCACAGCTGAAGAAGGGCTTGAGCTCGGTATTGTTTTACAAGTTGTGAAAAAGGAAAATCTCCTATCCGCTTGTGAGAAACTCGCCTACGATATGATGAAAAATGGTCCGGTTGCTATTAAGCAAGCTAAATATGCAATTACCCAAGGGATGAACACCGATATGCAGACGGGGCTTGCAATTGAATCGAAAGCGTATGAATTAATCATCCCAACCGAAGATCGAATGGAGGCTCTTCAAGCTTTCAGTGAAAAAAGAAGTCCACAATTTATGGGTAAATAAGTTTTCTTTTAATTCTATAGCGATATAATGGAAGTAGGGAATATTATGATATATCTTTAATGAGCGAAAAAAGAAAGAGTGAGAGTAATTGGCGAATGCACAATCAATGATTTTTACAATATACGGAGATTATATCCGTCATTATGGCAATAAAATATGGATTGGCAGCCTGATTCGATTATTAAAGGAATTTGGGCATAATGAACAATCCGTTCGGGTAGCTGTTTCCAGAATGATGAAGCAAGGATGGCTTAATTCCGAGAAGAAAGGGAATAAAAGTTATTATTTCCTGACACCTCGTGGTGAAATTCGTATGGAAGAAGCTGCTAGCCGTATTTTTAAATTGATACCGCACGAGTGGGACGGGAAATGGCGTATCCTTATGTATACGATTCCAGAAGAAAAGAGGCAGATTCGTGATGAACTTCGTAAAGAACTATTATGGAGTGGATTTGGCAGCTTTTCAAACGGGTGCTGGATTACACCGAATGATCTCGAAAAAGAAGTGAGACTGCTCATTGATAAATATGGGATCCAAGATTACGTAGATCTATTTCTGTCCGAATATAAAGGGCCGCAAGCAGACAGAGCACTTGTTGAAAAAAGCTGGCCTCTTAATGAAATCGAAGGGAAGTATCAAGAATTCATTTCGACGTATAGCAATAAGTACATTATTCATCAAAGCTTGATGAATAATGGGCAAATGACGGATGCAGAGTGCTTCGTGGAGAGGACAAACCTTGTTCATGAATATCGTAAGTTCCTCTTTGTAGACCCTGGGTTACCGAAAGAGTTGCTACCGGAAATATGGAACGGCAATCATGCTGCTCATCTGTTTGAGCAATATTATAAGTTACTTGCACAACCGGCCAGCCGATTTTTCGAAGACGTATTTCAAGAGGATAACGACATGCGGCGAAAAGACAAATCGTATGATGCAGATAATCATCCACTCATTATCGAATAAGCAGTTAGTGGAAAACGGTGGAACTAAGCTACACTGTATTCGTAAATTATCCACCAAATAGGGAGGGATTGAAGATTGAACTTCATCCCTCCTTAGAACGTCTCGCCTTTCGTTAATCTAAAACCTGTTGAGTCTTTCTTTACTCAAATTCTCCATGTTTAAAAATTTCCCGGTAGTCGTATCCTTTTTCAACATATGAGTCTATCGATAGTTGGATAATTTCGAAATCCTTCTCGGTCAGTTCCCTCACTACTTTTCCTGGTGAACCAACAACGAGTGAACGGGGAGGGATTTTCTTACCGGATGGTATTAGCGTATTTGCACCAATAATGCATTCTTCGCCAATTTCTGCATGGTCAAGAATTGTAGATCCCATACCGATAATCGAACGTTTTCCGACTTTGCACCCATGTAAGATGACGTTATGTCCTACCGTAACCTCATCTTCTACTACAACTGGCGCACCTTCATATAGATGAATTGTAGAGTTATCTTGGATGCTACATCTTTTCCCTATAGTAATCGGCCCTTCATCTCCCCGCAGTACTGTATTAAACCAGATGGTCGATTCTTCTCCTACTCGTACTTTCCCTATTACTTTAGCCCCCGGAGCGACAAAAACAGTAGGATGTAACTCTGGTTTATCCCCCTTATAAGGTACTAACATACAAAGCCCCCCTTATTTTTAAGTAATCTAAATTGTTTTTCTAGTAGTTCTACTATAACATAATCTTGCGGAGGTGTATAAATATGATATATCTATGTGAGAAGTTACAGATTGACTATCCGATTATCCAAGGAGGTATGGGGAACATTAGTAATGCGCAGCTCGCTGCTGCAGTATCCGAAGCAGGAGGACTTGGGACCATCGGTTGCGGTACTATGACCCCAGAGGAAGTAGAAAATATAATTCTTGAAACGAAACAGCGGACGAAAAAGAATTTTGCGGTTAATATTGCAATGGGTGTTTCCCCATATGTGGACAAAATGATTGATCTCGTCATTAAACATAAGGTTCCAATCGTTTCATTATCAGCAGGAAACCCAGCTCCATATATACCTAGACTCCATAGCCAAAACGTAATCGTACTTGCAGTCGTAGCTTCAGTGAAACATGCACAAAAAGCGGAAGCTGCCGGAGCGGATGTAGTAGTGGCTGAGGGTTTTGAAGCTGCAGGCATTAACTCCAACTTGGAACTGACAACGTTCGCACTAATTCCGCAAATTGTGAAGCATGTAAAGACTCCTGTAGTTGCTGCTGGAGGAATCGGGGACGGGAAAGGATTGGCGGCTGCACTTTTATTAGGAGCGAGTGGTGTGCAAATCGGTACTCGTTTAATTGCAACGAAAGAAGCGCCGTTTCATGACAAGTACAAACAAAATCTTGTGGAAGCAAGTGATACGGAAACGTTAATTATCGGGCGAAGCGTTGAACGGCTAAGAAGAGTTTTAAAGACACCCTACGCTTTGAAACTAAAAGAATTTGATAAAGCAGGTATGTCACTGGAACAATACGGTGAACTAACGTCGGAAATTCAGCATGTCAGAGGTGCGATTGAAGGCGATATGGATAATGGATTTCTTAATAGCGGCCAGATTGCAGGGCTAATTGAAGACATTCCTAGTGTTAAAGAGTTACTAGACAGTATGATGGAAGAGGGAGGAAATCGGCTAGAGAAATTGACAGAGGAGTTTGGAAGAGGGATCAAGAGAAAAAGTTTATAGTGAGTGCCCTTTTCCCTGAATTTTACTAAAACTATAAAAGTTTTTTGAACGCCACAACCTTCATGGTTGTGGCTTTTTTCCGGTCTCCCAACAATTCAATCACTAGCTCTATTATTCTTTGTGTTATAATTAATATCAATCTGTTGCGAAAGTATGGAGTTTTCTGATTATGTTATTGACTTTAGTATTACAAGACGGTATTATTACGTAATAATAGTGTTATATGAATTCGGTCTTTCGAGAAAAAGTAATGTAAGCGCTCTCATTTATCTGTCAAGTTCTATAAGATTTGCGACGACAATCTTAGTTTATGGGCAAGAATCATAGTATATAGGGGGGAGCGAATGAAGCAGGGGATGGAAGTTGGAAGAGTAGAATCGATTGACATCATAGTGACAGAAGAGATGTTTGCTACTTTTGAGGGCAAAGTTGTACACCCCGTCTATTCAACGGTAGCGATGACCTATCATATGGAATGGGTTTCACGCAAAATCATTCTCCCCTTCTTGGAAACACATGAAGAAGGGATGGGGGCGTCCGTTCAGATAAATCATCTAGCGCCTTCCCCATTAGGTTCAAAAGTGAAACTGACAGCAGTGTTAGTCGAATTACGGGACAATGCTGTAGTTACAGAGGTCACCGCGCGCAACCACGTAGGAATCATCGGTCAAGGGATAGTAAAACAAATCATTCTTCCAAAAGAAACGATCGCCCAAAAATTGAAGGATGCTTCGTTTTCTTCCTAGGAAGAGGAGTGTAGTTGATAGCAAATGCTCAGGGGGCAAAAACCATGAAAATAGAGGAAAGTGTGTCAATGACAAGCAGTTTCGACCTTTTTGAAAAAATGGCTGAACATGAACAAGTCGTTTTCTGTAATGATCCATCGACGGGCTTACGGGCAATTATCGCAATCCATAATACGACGCTTGGACCTGCGCTAGGCGGCTGCCGTATGCATCCGTATGAAAGTGTGGATGCAGCACTGGAAGACGCGCTTCGTCTATCGAAAGGGATGAGCTACAAATGCGCCGCTGCCGACGTGGATTTTGGTGGCGGAAAAGCGGTCATCATCGGAGATCCGAAAACGGATAAGACACCCGAATTGTTTCGTGCATTTGGTCAATTCGTAGAGACACTAGGTGGTCGATTTTACACCGGTACTGATATGGGAACGACCTTGGAGGATTTCATCCACTCAATGAAGGAAACCAATTGCATAGTAGGTACACCTGAAGCATATGGAGGTGGAGGGGACTCTTCCATTCCGACAGCAGAAGGTGTTCTGTACGGTCTTAAAGCGACAAATCTAGAGCTTTTCGGAAATGATGAGTTAGGAGGGCGTTCATACGCTGTCCAAGGTCTAGGTAAAGTGGGATTCAAAGTCGCAGTTGGATTACTTGAAGCAGGTGCCCACGTTTATGTTACGGATATTAATGACAAGAATCTGCTTGCCATCGAAGAAAAAGCGGCCACAACAACCGGAACCGTGAAAGTCGTTGCAAGCGGGGAAATTTATTCACAGGAAGCGGATATTTTTGTTCCTTGTGCATTAGGCGGAATTGTCAATGACCAGACGATCAATCAGTTCAAAGTGAAAGCGATTGCAGGATCGGCCAACAATCAGTTGCTACATGAAGATCACGGAAAAAAGCTACAAGAGAAAGGCATTCTTTATGCTCCGGACTATATTATCAATTCCGGCGGACTCATCCACGTGGCAGATGAATTGTACGGTTTTAATCATGAGCGGGTACTCGCAAAAACAAAACATATTTATGACGCGATTTTAGAAGTATACAAGCTGGCGCAAATGAGTGGTACTTGTACTATGGAAGCAGCAAATACGATGTGTGAGAAAAAAGTGGAAAGTAGAGGCGGGCGGAACAGCTTTTACACCCCATCCATTAAACCGAAGTGGGCAATCCGCAAATAATCGTGAGCGGGGGTAAAGTAGATGAAAATTGACTTTCCTATTAAGAAAATAATGGATGATGATGGATTTTTACTAGATTCTTCTTACGAGAAACAGATTAATGAGCAATTGGTCAGAGATTTTTATTACAACATGGTGCGGATTCGAACATTCGACAGAAAAGCGATTAACCTACAGCGACAGGGACGTCTCGGGACATATGCCCCATTCGAAGGGCAAGAAGCTTCGCAAGTTGGCAGTGCGCTTGCTTTAGGCTCTGATGACTGGGTTTTCCCGACCTATCGCGACCACGGTGCGACGTTGACGTACGGTGCAGATATGACTAGGACCTATTTGTACTGGAATGGTCGAGTGGAAGGTTGTGTCCCTCCGAAAGGGAAGAAAATCTTTCCGCCGGCCGTGCCAATTGCGACACAGCTGCCACATGCAGTAGGAGCTGCTTGGGCAGAGAAGAGGAAAGGAACTAGAAATGCGGCCATCGCTTACTTTGGTGACGGTGCCACTTCAGAAGGCGATTTCCATGAAGCGTTAAATTTCGCAAGCGTGTTCCAAGTGCCTGTCGTCTTTTTTAATCAAAATAATGGCTATGCGATTTCAGTGCCGATGGAAAAACAGATGAATTCCGAGACAATCGCCCAAAAATCTATCGCATACGGCATTCCTGGAATCCGTCTTGACGGCAATGATTGCTTTGCAGTCTATTTTGAAACAAAAAAGGCAGTTGACTATGCCCGAAACGGGAATGGTCCAACTCTAATAGAAGCGGTCACCTGGCGGACAGGGGCTCATACGACTGCGGATGATCCTTCTAAATATCGACCTGCAGATCAAGGCAAGCATATAGTCGACCCGCTTGTCCGATTAGAAAGCTTCATGCGGAATTACGGCTACTGGAATGAAGACTGGGTCGCAGAAGTAAAAGACAAAACAGCTGCTGAAATCGAAGCGGCGGTAGAAGAAATGGAACGCTTCCCAGCTCCAAACGTCGAAGATCTTTTCGATCATGTCTTTGCAGAGCTGCCTGCGGACCTAGCTGCACAAAAAGAGGCCTATCTCGCACAGTTAGGAGGGCAATGACATGGCGATAGATTTGAAAAAATCAGCCGGGCAGTCCGAGACGACTACACTGATGACGATGATCCAAGCAATCAATAGTGGGATGGAAACGATGCTCGAAGAAGATGAAAGAACAATTATTATGGGCGAAGACATTGGAAAAAATGGTGGTGTGTTCCGAGCGACTGAGGGGCTTGTGGAGAAATTCGGAGAAGATCGTGTTGTGGATACACCACTATCAGAAGCTGGCATTATCGGGACGTCTATCGGTCTAGCCATAAATGGTTTCAGACCTGTTGCAGAAATTCAGTTTCTCGGTTTCATCTATCCGGCATACGAGCAAATTATGACGCATGTCTCTCGTATCCGAATGCGGACGATGGGGAATTTTACAGTACCGATGGTCATTCGTGCACCGTACGGAGCTGGAATTCGTGCGCCTGAAATTCATTCGGACAGTACAGAATCCTTGTTCACTCATATGCCAGGAATCAAAGTCGTCTGCCCATCTGGACCTTATGATGCAAAAGGTTTACTGATTGCTGCAATGGAAGATCCTGATCCAGTGCTTGTGCTTGAACCGATGAGGAGTTACCGTGCACAAAGAGAAGATGTTCCTGTAGGGAAATATACAGTTGAAATCGGCAAAGGGAATATTGTGTGTGAAGGTACCGATGTGACGATCATCGCATGGGGCGCAATGGTTACAGTGGCAGAAAAGGCAGCCGAACAGGCAAAGGAAATGGGCATTAGCTGTGAAATTATTGATCTTCGAACGTTGTATCCGATAGACCGTGATATCATCGCACAATCCGTGCAGAAAACAACAAGGGCGGTCATCGTCCACGAAGCGCAGTCGACCGGAGGACTGGGCAACGACATCGTGTCAATTATTAATGACACCTCTTTCCTTTACTTGCGTGCTCCTATTGAGCGGGTGACAGGGTTTGATGTGCCAGTTCCATTATTTGCACTTGAAAATCATTACCTTCCAACACCTGCACGAGTCTTGAAAGGGATTGAAAAAGTTTTTCATTTTTAGGGGGGGATGAAGTGCTGGATGTAAAATTGCATGATATCGGTGAAGGGATGACAGAAGGAGAGATTGTCCAATACCTAGTACAGGTGGGGGATAAAGTATCAGTTGACCAGCCGCTTGTTGAAGTGCAAACGGACAAAATGGTAGCAGAACTTCCTTCGCCATGCGCCGGTATTGTAAAAGAAATCATAATTGAAACGGGCGAAACCGTCCAAGTTGGAACAAGCCTCCTTTCAATCGAGGAGGAATTAAGTACAAAAATCGAGAATGAACCCCAACCAAAAGCAGAAGCTGCAAACGACGCGGCGGCTGTCATTGAAAAACCGGGGAAACTTTCGCCGACTCCATTTAGGCGTGTATTAGCTGCGCCTTACACACGTAAAGTCGCACGTGAAAATAACATTAACATTGAGGATGTCCCATCTAGTGATCCATCAGGACGAGTGACTGAGGAAGATATCTATCGTTTTATAGAAGGGAAACAGGCTATAAAGGAACCAACTATAGAAGTACAGCCTGTATCATCAACTGAAAACCCTCCCCATGAAATCCCCTTCAAAGGAATCCGAAAACAAATTGCCGAAAAAATGACGCAATCATTTTTTACAATTCCGCATGTAACGCACTTCGATGAAGTGAACATGACGAATTTATTTAAAATACGTGAAGAACTGAAAATGGCGGGACAATCGGTGTCTTTATCCGCATTTTTCATTAAAGCGCTCACGATTTCATTGAAAGAATTCCCGATTTTTAACGCGGAGCTTGATGAAGAAAATGATCGTATTGTGTTGAAGAAAAATTATCATATCGGCATTGCAACGAACACGGATCACGGATTGCTAGTTCCTGTCGTTCATGATGCGGATAAAAAATCGATCAAAGACCTTCAACGAGTGATGAAAGAATTGACCGAGAAAGCAATCAATGGAAAGTTAAAACCTGCTGAAATGCAAAACAGTACGTTTACGATGAGCAATGTCGGTCCACTTGGCAGTACAGGGGCAACCCCAATTATTAACCACCCCGAAACAGCGATCATTGCATTCCACAAAACAAAAAAACAACCGATCGTCAATGAGCATGATGAAATCGTTATCGGCCATGTGATGACTTTGTCCATGTCTTTCGATCACCGCGTTGCTGACGGGGCAACGGCCGTTGCATTTACTAACCGTTTTTCCGAGTTAATCGAACAGCCACATAATTTATTGTTGGAGATGATATGACATGGTTGTGGGGGAGATTACTCAACAAAGAAACCTAGTAATTATTGGCGGAGGTCCGGGCGGCTACACTGCGGCAATACGAGCGGCCCAATTAGGGCTTTCAGTCACGTTAATTGAACAGGATAGAATGGGCGGCGTCTGTTTAAACAAAGGGTGTATCCCTTCTAAAGTTTTTACACATGCGGCAGGGAAACGCTCGGAAACAGCTCATTTGAGAGAGATTGGAATTGGCGAAGGCGACGACACGTTCAATTTAAACAAGCTCCAATCATACAAAACAAAGGTAATAGACGGGCTTAGAGCCGGAGTTGAAAATCTATGTCGGGAAAATAAAATTGAAATAATCCGTGGGAAAGCTACATTCATCTCTGTAGATCGAATCGGTGTGGAAAATGGGCATCAGTTCGACATTTTTGAATTCAAACAAGCCATTATCTCGACTGGAAGTTCGCAAATACTACCGCCCATCTCGAAGGAGACAGGAAAACGGATTCTACTGTTCGATGAAATATTCGAACTTGAAGAAGTGCCGGAACATCTTATCGTACTAGGACACGACACAATCGCACTTGAAGTGGCTTCGAGTTATGCCGCCTTTGGGGCAAAGGTCAGTATTCTTCTATCGAAAAATACTGACCTTCCATTTGATGAATCAATTAATAAAGAACTCATGCGGATATGTAAAAAACGGAAAATGCACGTCGTGAAAGATGTTGATGTGGTTACAACAAATGAGCTGGATAACGAAATTACAGTTACATTTCAAAAACCTAATGACGTGCACGAAACGATACAAGGGTCACATCTATTCGTTTCCGAAGGAAGGAAACCGAACGTGGAACCGTTAGGCATCAGCCGCTTCGGAATTGAATTGACAGCTGAAGGTTTTGTCAAGGTGGATGGGAATATGCAATCGTCAATCCCATCCATTTATGCGATCGGTGATGTGACGGAAGGGCCGCTTCTTGCCGTTAAGGCAATCAAACAAGGTAAAGTGGCTGCTGAGAAAATCGCAGGGGGAAAACCGGAAGCTGATTTTACTTTCTTGCCAATCGTTGCTCACACAATCCCGCCAGTTGCTTCTGTTGGACTTACGGAACAAAGTGCTCGTGATTATGAAATTGATATTCGCGTCAGTCAGTTTGCACTTAGAGGAAATGGCTATGCGACAATCACCGGCAAAAAAGAAGGATTTGTCAAAGTGATATCTGATTCAACGACAGATCTAGTAGTGGGAATTCATATGATTGGGGAAGGAGCCATTGAAATGTCCGGTTCCTTTGTCCAGTTGCTGGAGATGGCTGCGAAGGAAGAAGATATAACATTTCCGACGTATGCACATCCAAGCTACAATGAAGGGCTGCTCGAAGCGGTAGAAGGGTTAAGCGGACAGGCGATTCATGCTACCCCGGTTAGAACGAGAATGCAAAGAAAAATTTAACTGTTTCAAATGATGGGATAATCATGTATGATATTTTGTAATATATCGCTAAATAAGTGTAAATATTCTGCCTAGTTAACAGTGCCTTCAAGAGAATTTTAACTTGTCTAGCAGTATAGCAATGTAAAAGATAAAAAGGGGGATAAAGAATGAAGAAAAGTTGGAAAAAAGCGATGATTGCGGTTTTCGGTGCTACACTACTTCTATCAGCATGCGGAACATCTGGAGAAAGTGGTAAGAGCTCGGATGAAAAAAAGACATATAAAATCGGCGTCACGCAAATTGTGGAACACCCATCTTTGAACGCAGCGTATGATGGCTTCAAGAAAGCTCTTGAAGATGCGGGAATTGAAGCAGAATATGATGTGCAAATTGCTCAGGGGGATAACAGTCAAAATACGACAATTGCAAACAACCTCGTAGGTTCTGGAGTAGATTTAATCTTTGCAAACTCGACACCGAGTGCACAAGCTGTAGCAAGCGCAACGAAAGATATTCCAATTGTTTTCACTTCTGTTACGGATGCTGTCAGTGCTGAACTCGTTGAATCAATGGAGAACCCGGGCGGAAATGTAACGGGTACGATTGATAATCATCCTGATGCAATTCCTAATACAATGAAGTTCCTTAAAGAAGAATTAGGCGCCAAAAAGGTTGGCATGGTATTCAACTCTGGAGAGGCAAACTCCCGTGCCCAAGTGGATGCCGTGAAAGAAATGCTGAAAGATATGGATATGACAGTTGTTGAAGCGTCTGTTGCTACGTCTGCAGATGTAAAGCAAGCAACAGAATCATTGATTGGAAAAGTGGATTCTTTGTACATCATTACGGATAACACAGTTGTGTCTGCATTGGAATCAGTCGTTTCAGTTGCCAATGAACAAAAACTACCAATGATGGTCGGAGAATTCGACTCGGTAAAACGGGGCGGTTTAGCAGCATATGGATTTGAGTATTATGATATCGGCTATGAAGCTGGTCAAATGGCTGTGAAGATTTTAAAGGGTGAAAGCAAACCTGCTGATTTACCTGTCCAAGTTCCACAAAACTTGAAACTGATCATGAACGAAGATACGGCAAAAGCATTGGGGCTATCCATTAAAGATGAGTGGAAAGCTGAATTTAGTGATTAAATAGGAGATGATTCTTTATGTTTTCAGCAATTTTTGGCTCTGTTGAACAAGGGATCATCTTTGCAATCATGGCGCTCGGAGTGTATCTATCATTCCGAGTGCTTGATTTCCCGGATCTGACGGTGGATGGAAGTTTTGTATCGGGGGCTGCTGTTGCTGCGACAATGATACTATTTGGCTATCATCCGGCCATCGCTACGGCTGTTGCACTCATCATTGGCTTCTTGGCTGGTTGTGTAACTGGCCTATTGCATACAAAAGGAAAGATCAATCCGCTACTTTCCGGGATATTAATGATGATTGCCTTGTATTCCATTAATTTGCGCATTATGGGCCTTACATCTGAAAATTCAATTGGCCGCCCTAATATTCCTCTATTAAATGCCGAGACGTTATTTAGTAAATTTCAAGCGTTTCTAGCTCCACTTGGCATTGATAATGTGATGAATCAATCTTTTAGTATGCTAGGTGTCCGCTATTTACCTTCCACTTGGGCAACTGTATTCATCATGGCAATCATTGTTTTACTCATTAAATTTATTGTGGATTGGTTCTTGAAAACAGAAGTGGGACTCGCGATCCGGGCAACTGGAGATAATAAAAAAATGATTAGAAGCTTATCAGCGAATACGGATACGCTCGTCATCATCGGGCTTGGTTTCTCGAATGCGCTTGTCGCCTTTTCAGGAGCGTTATTCGCGCAATACGCGAAGTATGCCGATATCGGCATGGGAATTGGAATGATTATCATCGGTTTAGCCTCGGTCATTATCGGTGAAGCGATCTTTGGAACCAAAACAATTGTGCGAACTACTATGGCTGTGATTGCAGGTGCAATCATTTATCGAATTGTTCTAGCGCTTGCGCTAAGGGTTGATTTTCTCGATACAGGAGATATGAAGCTGATTACAGCTGTTATTGTCATCAGTGCGTTGGTTTTACCGCAGTATTTTGAAAAGAGACGTGAAAAAGCAAGAAAAACGAGGCGTCATGAGGAACGTCTGGCCGAACGCAATTATTCTCTCAAAAAGGAGGGGAATCCAATTGTTGAAGCTCGAACAGATAAATAAAGTATTTAATGAAGCAACACCTGATGAGAAGGTTGCGTTAGATGAAATCAACCTCGAGTTATCATCCGGTGATTTCGTGACCGTAATTGGAAGCAATGGAGCTGGAAAATCGACGATGTTAAATATGATTTCCGGAGCCCTTACCCCTGACTTTGGGACAATTGAAATTGCGGGTAAAAATGTTACAAAGTTACCGGAGTACGTACGTTCACGAATGATCGGAAGAGTATTCCAAGACCCGATGGCAGGGACTGCCCCCTCAATGACAATTGAAGAAAATTTGGCAATGGCGTATTCAAGGGATAAAAAACGAGTGTTGCGGAGAGGTGTAGATAAAAAACGCCGGGAATTCTTCCGCGCATCGCTTGAAACCTTGCATTTAAACTTAGAAAATCGGTTGAATGCTAAAGTAGGCATGTTATCCGGTGGAGAGCGTCAGGCGCTATCTTTACTTATGGCGACATTTACGCAACCGTCTATTTTACTGCTAGATGAGCATACAGCTGCCCTTGACCCATCCCGTGCAGAATTGATTACAAATTTAACAAAAGAACTTGTTGAAAAAGATCAATTAACAACACTTATGATTACGCATAATATGCAACAAGCACTGGACTTGGGCAACAGACTGATCATGATGGATAAAGGCCAGATTATATTAGAAGTTGGAGCCGAAGAAAAGAAGGGGCTCACCATTGATAAACTGATGGCTGAATTCCAACGCATTCGCGGTGAAAAGTTAACGAGCGACAAAGCGTTACTATCAGTTTGAGTATATATTTGGAAAGAACTAAGGAGCGTCACAGAAAGTCAGTTCTCGCAGACTTTCTGGACAGCCCCGTTTTTTTGCGTTAACTATCAGCACTCGCCTCGACTTCATCCAAAGGGATTGGCTTGTACCCATCATATTGCCTTTCTACCGCAATCGGCTCGGCATAAGGATCTTTAGTAAGCTTCCCGTTCATGTAAAGCAACAGAGCGCCTTCCTGGACAGCATCGAAATACCGTTTCGCTTCGTCATCAGTGAAACCTGACTCCTTCAGCAAGCGGCGGACATTCTGTTCACCTGCTAGAAACCCCATGAAATGATTGAACAGATTGTACGGAGAATCCTCTCCTTCTGTCAATGCGTGGCTCCGCAATTCATCGACCGCCAAATCATCCTTCATGCCAATATACAAATCTTGTTCCTCCACACCTTCATGCTTCAGCTCGAGTATTTTAGACATTAATCGTTCCTGATTTGGGAAGCTTCCGATAAATGTTTTTTTCATCATGGTTCCTCCTCTATCATCTTTGTCTTTGGAAAATACCCTTGTTGCGTGAAAAGGAAACAAAAACGACGATCGCATTCATTGCAAAACATGAACAATAGGCGGTCCGGACGACATAGTATAGGAGAAAGACTCGGTAGAGGAGTTTGTGATTTGGATAGTTCGAAGTTTCATCATAGTGATAAGCCGAGCGGTTTTCCCGCGAATCAAGATCGGTTCGTCTGGAATCCGTACGTGGCATTCATACAGGAGCAAAGCGGGATCAATGAGCAGCTTGTGGCAGCGGTAGCCAAGCTTGAAATGCTATGCGGTAAGATTTTGGATGTCGTATCCAACCAGCAGCATGTCCACCGGAATCGCTATATTCATTTACGGGACCGGATTTGGGAAGTGCATGAAAAGTTAAGGTACGCATCCGACAGGCAAGATGCCATACGGGAAGAGCTCGGGAAACAGGGGGAAGCCGTTTTTCGGCTGCGCAAGAGCTTTCAAAACCATCGGATGTCGATGCGTGAATTCACGATCAATCAATACGATGATCTGCATGATGTGCTGGACATGCTCGACCGCATTAGTGCAGATCACGCGAAAATCGGGAAAATGCAGGAGAAGGTCATCGATAAGTTAGATTTGCACGATTTACAGCGAAAACGGGAAGCAGAGGAAGTGGAGAAGTCGATCGGCAAGATTCTTCAAGCAAAGAAAAGCATCGGCACGCTGCTGGCCACGTTACCCCCTAAATATGCGATGCAGCGGATTGTCGTTGATGGGGTAGTGATTGAAGTCAACCATTTGCTAAATGTGGATGACAAGAAGGGAGTCGCCTATTTTTCCTCTCCGACCGGCATCATAACAACGTCAATCGATAAGCTGGACGCCATCCATTGGTGAGAAGGGTTGCCGTTTATATTCAATAACAGTTCAAGTTGGGCGGCAAGGAAGCTCCCCGGGTTGAACTGTTTTTTTGTGCGAGTGCCCCTTTATTCTAAAATGCCACCTACATTCGCCTAGAAATTCAGGAAAATTATATGGACAGCCAAGCAGACGTCCTATATGGGACGAAATTACAGTAATAAAGTATAAGGACCCCTTGAATAGCAGGGGATTTCTAACTGGAAGGTGGTGACCAAGCTATGGGCAGCTTGAACGGGATGGAAAACGCGGATTGGCTGAATGACGGGAATAGACATACAGGGCAAATTTGCAATTTCTTGTCGACTTTGCCACCGGGCTCCACAGTGACGGATATACTCGTTGACGATGTGTCTTTTGCAGTTTCTTCGTTCGTAAACGTGAACACAGATACGAATCTTGCATACTTCACGTCAGTCACCGGGACTACCCTCATCGTGGATTGCAATCGGATTTCACAAATTATCTTTTAGTGAATCCAGCCATCAGTATGGACAAGCTACCTAAGGCACATATCTAGTAGAAAGGAGTTGAACCGATTATGTCGCAACCTATTTGTGATCTGTTGGAGACATTTCCACCGAGTACTACGTTGTCGAGTATTGTAGTGAACGGATTTTCGCAACCGGTGACATCGTTGACAACGATCGATAGAGAAAGATCCCTCGCTTTTTTCAGTTTTGCCGGATCCACCGTAGTTGTCGATTGCAACCGGATTGCCCTTATTGAAATCTAAAGACGGCAGTCCATCGTCATCGGGCAGAGATAGCATCCATCGTCTAACACTCCTCTTCGTGAGAACATACAGAGAAAAGCCCGCAAAGCAGAATTCTACTTTGCGGGCTCAATTATTCTCCTGCTTTATTAAAATCGTTCGTCATCCCATTTTTGTCGCATTGTCGGCTCGTCAACGAATTCATCTTGCACGTCGACTTCACCCGATTGCTCGAAATGGGCCTCTTCCCGTTTAACTGTTTCATTTACCGTTTCAATATCTTCCACTTGTCGTTTGCCGACGACGATTTCCTCGGAAACATACGGTTTCTTCGTCACTTCCAGACGCTCCTCGGTAATCGGCACCCGAATCGTTTCATCGTCCTGCATCATTTTAAATTCATCGACATCCGATTCGTATTCATTTACGGGACGGCGCTCGACATAGACTTCTTCCCGCATGACAGGGACGTCGAAGGATTGTACTTCTTCAACAACGTCTTTATGAAGCGATACTTCGCCTCTCTCGACCTCTTCCTTGTCTACGCTAAGCCGCTCTTCACGCAGACGCATTTTTTCCTCTTGCATCTTCCGGTCGAGTTCGTGGGTTTCGTTATAGCGGTTCTGAACCCCGTAATAGTTGTTCGGAGGTGTTTCATAGTCCGAGTGACTGCGCAACGCTTCACCGCCGACCCTTCCGAATGTCTCATCGGATCCGTCATGCAGATGGGAGTCTTGGAATGCACCTGAAGAATATTGGGATCGGTGCAATTCATTCTCCTCAAACTCAGAGACGCGGTTTGCGCCTAAGTTCGGATCAACGCCACCGTCAACGATGCCGAAACGGCCATCGCTTTTCGTATAAAGTCGGTTCAATTCACCTTCATCGACATATAGCAGCTTTCCGCCATTTTGAATTTCATTATAGTAATTGTCCATATCGCCATCAGGGACGCCGGCTTCGTGCAACATGCTGCGCACATGGTTTTCACCGGTGAGGAAATTCATGAAACGGTCAAACCAAGACTCCGGAGCCGTTTGCACATCTCCGTATTTCATTCCTTGGAACATCGTCACATCTGAATCATCTTGCGCAATGACATAAATATTCTCGCCATCGATTCCTTGACTTTTCAAGTCATCTATTTTTGTCATCAATTCCGAGTCGTTGTGATACATACCGATAAATTTTTTATCATTCATGTAAGATCTCTCCTTCTCTTTGATTGATGGTACTGTCTTATAGATACCCAATCTTACAGGATGAAAACTTCCGAGTATGAAAGATAAGCTATGCAAACAATTAAGAATATATTAATATTGATAGAATAGGGGGAGAAAGACCATGCAAAAGAAAGTTACTGTTTTTATAATGATATTTTGTTTATTCATCACTTTTCATACTGCGTCTGCAACATCGGAGTCCAAAGGTTCTTCTGAAAAAGTGGAGGCGGTGCACTATGCGATCAGCGTACCGGTCACAAACGTATGGCGCGTGCCGAATAATACGCGCAAAATTGATGCGGTTTCAATTGCAGCAAAGCCGGATATGGCAAAATGGACGAAAGGCTTGACGGTAGCGGATAAAAATTGGCTGATCGGCCGAACCGATACGCAAGCGTTATACGGGGATCATGTGGAAGTGTTGAAATCGAACGGGGACTGGCACTACATTGCAATCACAGACCAGTTCAATAAAGGCCAAGCGAAAGGCTATGAGGGGTGGGTGCCGAAATCGCATGTGAAAGCCTATTCTCCAATAGATGCCGATTTGGAAATCGCAGTCGTCACGGCAAAAATTGCTTCCTTATACAATGAACCTAAACTCCATGACAAATATAAATTCATCGATATTAGCTATACGACAATCCTCCACGTTGTGAAGAGTGAAAGGGATTGGCTGCAAGTGCAGACGAAAACGGATGGCTTGAAATATGTCCGCAAGAAAGACGTCAAAGTTTACGCCGATTTTGCATCAATTCCAAAGCCGACTCAAAAAGAACTCGTCGACAGCGCCAAACAATATATAGGCCTGCCGTATTTGTGGGCAGGTGTGTCGGCGTATGGATTTGACTGTTCCGGGCTGATGTATTCGGTCTATAAAAACCACGGCATCCTTATTCCGCGAGACTCTTCCGTCCAAGCGACCCACGGAACGGCGGTGAAGCGGAAGGATTTGCAGCCAGGAGACCTGATGTTTTTCGCACAAAATAAAGGAAAAGGGAAAGTGTATCACGTCTCGATGTATATCGGCGACGGCAAAATGGTCCACGCCCCGAACTCATCGCGGAAAGTCGAAATCGTGAGCATCAACTATGGCGTGTATAAAACAAATTACGCTGGTGCGCGTAGATATTTGAAATGAAATGATTGAGAACGGCCCTTCCTTTAGCGGAAGGGCCGTTCTGCGTCCAAAGCAATAGGTTACGCGTCCAAAGCAATAGGTTACGCGTCCAAAGCAATAGGTTACGCGTCCAAAGCAAT